>CAZOHX010000076.1:0-8652 GCA_964579315.1 uncultured Saprospiraceae bacterium | reverse complement strand
ATTTTAAAGTTGAGATGCTTAGTCGATTTTGCATGGGCAAAATCTAGTTGAGAAGGTTAAAGAAAGCGGATGTTCTAATATTGTATTCATAAAATAAAAAGCCAGTATCCAAAATAATTTGGATACTGGCTTTTTGGGTAGGTGAATACCCATGTATTATGGTCACAACTACAATCCTATAAAAAGCTATAGGACAAGTAGAAGATGTTTAAAAAGGAAAAATACTTCGTAAAAGACTTACCAAGTCATGTCATCTTCAGAAGAAATATTTTCTTTTGTATCAGAAGCATCCTCGCTGACAGGAGTCTCAACAACATTATCCGTAGTTGCATTTTCCGAATTTTCAGCTTCAAGGGCTCTTTGTTTCTCCCATTCTGCATGCTTTTTTACAAATTCATCATAATCATAATCGGGCATAAGCTCCGTTTTCACATGATTAATCACATCTTCCAAGGAAGACATAAATCTATTGAAATCTTCTTTGTAAATAAAAATTTTATGACGCTCAAATCCGTCATCATTCATGCGTCTTTTACTTTCTGTAAGTGTAACATAGTAATCTTCTCCACGAGTCTTTCTTACATCAAAAAAATACGTTCTTCGTTTTCCTGCTCTCACTTTTTGAGAATAAACACTTTCATATCTATCCTGATTTTTGTCGTAATCCACAATTCAACAATTTAAGTAAATTAATAATTATCAAGACAAAAATAATAAAATGTATGAGAAAATAAAAAGAATTTAGGGTATTTGTTAATTATTTGATTGTTTTTGGAGCATATCGTAGTAAAATCCCTTTTGTGCGTATAGTTGTTGAGGTGTTCCACTTTCGATAATATGACCGTTATCTAGAACGATGATCTTATCAAATTTAATCATAGTAAAAATACGATGGGTAATAATGATGGTTGTTTTATCTTTTAAATTTTCATCTAAATGCTTTAATATTTCATGCTCCGTTTGTGTATCAATAGCAGAAAGACAGTCGTCCATTACCAAAATTTCGGGTTTTTTAATCAACGTTCTTGCAATAGCAATTCTTTGTTTTTGTCCTCCAGATAGAGTTACCCCTCTTTCACCCACTTGTGCGTCGTATTTTTCGGGAAGCGATTCAATAAAATCATCAATTGCTGCAATTTTAGTGTATTTTTTTATTTGGGTTAAGTCTGTTTTTTCGACCCCAATCGAAATATTATTGGCAATGCTATCTGAAAATAAAAACACATCTTGGGTGACATATCCAATTTTTGATCGTAATTCATTTAGATCAATAGTCTTAATATTATAATTGTTGATTTTGATAACACCACTTGTAGTGTCGTACATTCTGACTAATAAGTCTGCAATGGTTGTTTTTCCAGAACCTGTTCGGCCTAAAATAGCCATTTTTTCTCCCGATTTCAATTCGAAATTTATATTTTTTAAGGCAATCGTACCACTATCAGGATAAGTGAAACTAACATTTTGAAATACGATGTCTCCATTTATTTTTTGGTCTGAAATAGGGGATTCAATACTTGGTTGGGTCTTTAAAAATTCATTGATTCTTTTTTGAGAAATTTCAGCCTGTTGTATAATAGATGCAATCCAACCAATGGCGGTCACAGGCCAATTTAGCATATTGACATAAATGACAAAAGCTGCAATTTTACCAGGGGTAAGATTTCCCTCAACGACTTGGAGCCCTCCCAAATATAAGGTGATAATCGTGCTTACTCCTATTAAAAAAATCATTAATGGTCTAAAAAAAGCCTCTGTACGGGCAAGTTTGAGTGTTAAATCTTTATAAGTTGTGATTTCCTTTGTAAAATGTTGATTGACTTCATCTTGTCTGACAAAAGATTTAATTACTTTGGCACCAGAAAAATTTTCTTGAGCAATGGAGTTGATGATGGATAGTTGTCCTTGAATTTTTCCACTTCTTTTGTGGATGATATTGCTAATATAATAAATAGAATACGATAAAAAAGGTAAAGGAATAAGTGTATATAAAGTCAATTCAACACTTTCAAACAGCATGGATCCAATTACAAAAATAAAGGTGGTCAACATATTGATTGAATACAAAATTGCAGGACCTAGATACATTCTTACTTTAGAAACATCTTCTGTAATTCTTGCCATCAAATCACCTGTATTGTTCATTTTATAAAAGGCCAAATCAAGTTTTTCATAATGCTCAAATACTTCATTTTTTAGGTCACGCTCGATCAATCTTGACATAACAATAAGCGTTTGTCTCATAAAATACATGAAAACACTCATGACCAGAGCATAAAACAAGATTAACGCTCCAGATTTTATAGCTGTTTTTGATGCAGACGCTACAATTTCCTGTTTTATATTTATATCTGTGGTGGCCTCGTATAATTTGAGTTGCCCAAGGACACTATCTAGTGCTTCACTTACTAGTTTGGGCTGAATGACCATGAAAAAGTTAGACCCAATCACTAAAATAACACCTAAAAGAAGATGCCACTTATATTTTATAAAGTATTTATTAAGATGTGCTAAATTTTTCAAAAGGACTTTATTTTGAGAATGATATTATGTGTGGCTAATTAAACAATCATTTATATCAAATGTTGCCAAAAATGAAATATTATCCTCTGAATTATGTTTTTATTTAAGTAAATTTGTAAAATAATACTTATCTTTGCATTCCAAATTAATGCAAAATTGCACAAACAAATACTAAAAATCCTTGGCAATGAACATGAAAAGAATTGTAACACTAGATGAGTTTATCATCAAAAGACAAAAAGATTTCCCATATGCATCGGGGGAATTGACGGGTTTATTAAGAGATATTGGAGTGGCAGCAAAAATTGTCAATCGGGAAGTAAATAAAGCAGGACTAGTCAATATTTTAGGAGTAGCAGGGAATGCAAATGCATCAGGTGATAATGTCCAAAAATTGGATATGTATGCCAATGAAAAATTGATTGAATGTCTTCAAAATAGTGGAGAATGTTGTGGAATTGCATCTGAAGAGAATGAATCTTTTGTAGAAATTCCAACGGTAGAATCCAAAAATGCTAAATATGTTGTCGTTTTTGATCCCTTAGACGGATCTTCTAATATTGATGTAAATGTATCCGTAGGAACGATATTTGGAATTTATAGAAGAAAAACCAATTCTGATCAGCCTGTTCAGTTAGAAGATTTTCTTCAAAAAGGAGTAGAATTGGTTGCTGCAGGATATGTAATTTATGGTACTTCAACGATTTTAGTATATACAACGGGTAGGGGAGTGAATGGATTTACACTTGATCCATCTATTGGAGAATTTTGTCTTTCTCATAAAGATATAAAAATACCCGCTTCTGGAAATTATTATTCCGTAAATCAAGGATATTATTTGAAATTTGATATCGAAATGCGTCGATATATTGATTATTGTTCGGATTTGAACCTACGTCTTCGATATATTGGTTCTATGGTATCGGATGTGCATAGAATTTTATTGCAGGGAGGTATATTTCTTTATCCAAATACTCGAAAGTATCCAAATGGAAAATTGCGATTACTTTATGAATGTAACCCTTTGTCGTTTGTAGTAGAACAGGCAGGAGGAAAATCTATCAATGGCAGTTTGAATCGTATTTTAGATATGGATTGTCATGAATTACATCAACGTACTTCTATTGCTATCGGATCACCTGATATGGTAGATGAGATGAAGGCATTTGTGGAACGGTATAGCGTACCTTCAATTAATAGTTCAAATGGTGTGAAAGTGTAAATTTTGATTGAAAAAATTTTGGAATCGTGCACTTATTTTGAGATTAATAATAAGCAATATAAATATCAACCTGAGTACCTGAAAGGACATTATTTTCCATAATGGGAGACATAATAATGTATTTGTCTCTAAGGTTTTCATCCAGTAATTTGAGCCTTTCATCTGTTATTTTCATTCCAACAGAGGTGTGATTAGGAGATTGACTTTTAGTATTATTTGTAATACCGACACCATTGTCTGAGACGGTTACTTTGATGTATTCCCCCTCAATTTGATATTGTACCTTGATTAATCCATGTTTATCCTTTTGTGAGATTCCATGAATAATGGCATTTTCTACAAAGGGCTGAACCAGCATTGGTGGAATATCAATATTAAAAGGTTGTATTTCAGGGTCAACGATGATTTCATAGCTAAAAGCACTTTTAAAACGCAATTTCTCCATTTCTAAATAAGAGTGCACTATACCGATATCGTCTTCAAGAGTGACTTTGTTTTGTCTAGAAAAATTCAAATTTTTACGAACCAATCTAGCAAATAATCCTAAATAATAAATTACTTTTTTCTTTTCATCTTTTAAAATCAAATTTTGAATAGAGTTTAAACAGTTGAAAATAAAGTGAGGATTCATCTGTGCTTGTAATGCTGACCTTTCTAATTCGCTTATTTGTTGTTGGATGTCATGTTTAGTATCAGATTGTTTGATTTGCCTTTTGGCAAAGAAAGCTACCAATCCCATTCCTAAAAGTATTAAAAGAAGTATAAACCACCAGCTTTTCCAAAAAGGCGGATTGATGTAAAAAGAAATACGATCTATTTTGCTCCATTTTCCATCCACATTTTGAGATTGGATTTCGAAAGTATAATTATTGGGTTGGAGAGAGAAAAAATTAAGTTCTGTTGCTTGGGTTGCTGTCCAATCCATATTATCGGGTAGTAATCTGTATCTATAATTTACTTTTCCTTCCATGGAATAATCAATTGTAAGATATTTGATTTGAATATTGTTTTGGAAATAAGAAAGATTGGATTTGTCAAAACTGGTGTCTTGGTTGACTTTAAAATTTTGAATTTTTACTGTATTTCTTTGCCATGAGACATAGTTTTTGTTCATTTTGACTAGCCCCTTTGATGTTCCTATCCAAAGTATATTATCCTGAATGGCTATTTGACTAATTTCATTGGTAGGTAATCCATTTTTCTGAGTAATGGTATTTATTTTGAAAAGCGTATCTGACTTAAAAATGAGATGATTCAAACCTTGTTGAGTACAAGCCCATAGTGAATTATTATTGAGGTATAAATTATCTATAAAATTGGAGGTAAGCCCATTGGAGATATCAATTGTAGTAAAGGTATTATCTTCTTTTTTTAGGATAATGCCATTGCCTTTTGTGGCAAAAACCAATTGTCCATTTTGAAGTTGATTAATATCTTCAACTCTTGTTTTGAATAAAGAATTATAGGGATGAAACGGTATTAGTTTGTGATTTATTAAATTAAAAAGCCCATCACTATTGCTGATCCAAATGTGCTCATTTCTATCTTGAAAAACACAGAAAGTTCTATCGTTGATGCCATCATCTAATGAATTGTAGATTACTTTCTTAGAAATCATATCGATTTTGAAAAAACCAACAGCCCCCGCAAGCCAAAGAAATTGCTTATGAGGATGAAATCGTTTTGCATTAATAAAGACACCCGATTTTTGATCATCTAATTTTCTCCATTGTTTGTCATTATAGTAAGAAACTGAGTAATGAGCTTGAAATAGTGTTTTACGCTCGTTGTCATAGTATAAATCGTAATTGATAGGGGAATCATCAATTTGAGAAATATCGGTAATCAACGTAGGATTGTTATGGTCTATTTTAAATATTCCGCCATGGCGTAATCCAAAGATTATATCATTATCTTCTGTTTTTTGAATACAAGTAACGTTATCTTCATTTAATCCCTGTTTTTTGTTTAAAACATGACAATTTATGTTTTGACTATAAAAAATACCATTTTCAGAAGTTGAAATCCACAATCCATTTTTGGAATCTATCATCATGCTATTGACCCAAATATTATTGATTAATTGAATGTATTGATCCTTTTTCAAGGCATCTATATCTTTATAGAGTTTAAGGTCTTTTGATTCAGAATAAGCTATCAGTATTCCGATTTTATCTTCCTTTAAAATTTCTTTGATTGTATTTTTGCAGGATTTTGTCCAAACAATTTTATCGTTCTTGACATAGGAGATGAATTTATCTCCATAAAAAAACATTTCATTAGGAGAAAATTGATAGGTTGATATTTGAGATAGTTTTGGAATGGGAAATTTTGAATAAGGGTCAAGGGGATAACTTTTTCCAATTTGATTTAAATTCGAAGTACAAAATATTTTTTGATGAATTTTATAACAAAATAATTGACTAGGATCATCTTGTTTTAATAGCTTTTCATTTCCATCTTTATCAATAATCAATGTGCCAAGACCATTGAGTTCTATGATTATATGATCTGTATCTTTGAAAAAATAATTGGGACTTGTGAATTTGGATTTATATTTGAGAATTTTATCATTAAAAGCGAATGGATATATTTTTTTATTTGAATGGTTTAAATAAAAAATACGTCCTGAAAGCGTGCAAACCCAAATGTTACTTTGTTTATCCTCTTGAATATATAAAATGGTTAAGTCTTGTAAACCTGCTTCTTTTGAATAAGTAATAAAATTATATCCATCAAAACTGGTCAATCCATTTTCCGTTCCAAACCAAATGATACCACTTCTATCTTGAATAAGACCAAAAGTTTCGGCATTGGGTAATCCATCTGATGTTGTATAATTGGTGAAATGGGGACTAAATCCTTGAGCAAAAAGGAAAAAGTGTGAAAGGAGTATTAGTAAAAAAGAAATAAAAAACCGTTTTGTCATTGATATGGAGGTATTGCCTTAGAATTTTTAATAGAATTGTGTCTTTAAGAAACTCATGAAATCATCTTTTCTCCTCCTAGAAAGCGGAATTTTTATCCCATTTTCCAATAAAATCAAACCACCATCTTCTTTAAGTACTTTTGATAAATACTGAATGTTTATAATAAATGATTGGTGTGTCCTAAAAAATAATCGGTCATCTAAAATATTCTCATATTCTTTGATTGCTTTGGAAACCAAAATGGGTTTATCGTTATTTAAATAAAAAGAAGTATAATTCCCTTCTGATTTCAAGTAAATAATGTCTTCGATTTTTATAAATGTTCTTCCCTCCGAAGTATGAATGGCAATTTTATTAAATGTTTTGGTCTGAAGATTGGATAACAAATTTTGCATAGCTTCATTAACAAATGGCGTAGATAAGGTGACTGTTTTTTTTAATGCATCATGCAATTCATCTGGATTAATAGGCTTGAGTAAATAATCTAGAGCATTATACCTAAATGCTTTGATGGCAAATTGATCAAAAGCGGTTGTGAAAATCACTTTAAAACTTGGTTTAGAAAAATGGTTGATTAAGTCAAACCCCGATCCATCCCCCAATTTAATATCCAATAAAATAACATCAGGAATAAGTGTATCAATCATCTTAATACCAGATTTGACACTATCAGCCTTTCCTATAATCTTAAAATTTGGACAATATAAATCTACGAGTTGTTCCAAACTTTCTCTTGCATCTTGCTCATCATCTATTATAACAATTCTGGTTATCTTCATCTTTTTGGTATTCAGTAGTTTTGATGTTTGCGTTTATTACAATTAATCACGTTAAATGTTGATGCTGTATTTAACGATAAAACTAAAAATTTGTTTTGTTTTTATAATGTAATACTATCGGTTTTATAAGTAAAAATAATCATAAATGATCAAAATTAACTTTTTTCAATGTCACCCCATTCACCAAATTTACCATAATTTTGTCCGAATTTCACATATTTTACACCACATATGGATTTTGCCTTTTCCTAGATACCTAAATATAATAACTTTGTTTGTATAATTTGCCCTCCTGACTAAAAACATTTTTTTTATTTTCATTCATAAAATCGATTACTATGAATATGTCTTCTACTAGAGGATGGATGAAAACTATCTTTATGCTTCTTATCAGTATAAATATTATCCATGCCTCCAACAACAACGATTCTTTTTGGGGTAGTAATCCCGAAAATCCTATTAAAATCACTACATGTGATGAACAATCCAACGAAACAGAGTTGGTATTTTCAACAGAAAAAGACTGGAATCCCTATGCTCCACCATTTGCATGTGGTACTAGTGTGGTTACCTATCAAAGAGGAGCTGGAGCGGGAAATAGCGTCATGTCTGTCATTGATAACAGAGAGCATAATTTAGCTCCAATGTCTCCTTCTCAAGCTTGGGCAGGGGTTCATCCGCTCTATACACATCCCGATTGGACTTATAGCAAAATGGGACAAGTATTTGGTACAGCCATTGATGACAGATACAATATTTATGTAACTACCACTACTTGTTTTGGTAGATATCCAATTGGAAACCTTGCAGGAGCAGGACCTGGAACTATTTTCAAAGCAGATGCAACAACTGGTGCTATCTCCGTTTTTGCTAATTTACCTACTAACGTTGTTACTTCGGGTACGATCACTGCAGGACTTGGAAATATTTGTTTTAATCCAGATAATAAATTGCTTTACGTTTCTGATTTGATTGATGGAAAAATATATTGTTTAGATATGGCAGGAACTATTGTCGATACTTTTGATCCACCGCTTTCAGGAACTGCCGTAGTTGGAGATGGTTTTTATGATCCATCTGCTGCACCCGCTTTTGCCCCTTTAGGACAAAGAATTTGGGGAATAGGATATTATGATGGAACTTTATATTTTGGCGTTTGGAATGAGGATTTTAATCATCCAAGTACCGATAATAATGA
>CAZOHX010000075.1:0-8675 GCA_964579315.1 uncultured Saprospiraceae bacterium | reverse complement strand
AGTGAAAAACTAGCTGTCGAAAATTATCTCAGATACCAACATTTTGATTTCAAAAACTACAATTTCGATACTGCCAAACAAGCTATCTTGATGTTTAAGGGGGCAGCTTATATCGGTTTGGACGCAACTAGTTTGACAAAAGAAGACCTTGATTTCGCACAAAATCATCTAAGAATGTTATCGGGATTGTACGGAATTCTTCGTCCCTATGATATGATTCAACCTTATCGTTTGGAAATGGGAACCAAATATCCCATTGGGCAATATAAAAATTTATATCAATTTTGGGGAAATAAAATCACCCATCAAATCAATAAAGATTTAGAAAATACAGATGGAGATATTATTGTAAATGTTGCTTCCCAAGAGTATTTTAAAGCGGTGCATCCCGAAAAGCTGAAAGGACGATTGATCAATATCCATTTCAAAGAAAAAAGAGATGG
This sequence comes from uncultured Saprospiraceae bacterium, assembly GCA_964579315.1. GTDB lineage: Bacteria > Bacteroidota > Bacteroidia > Chitinophagales > Saprospiraceae > CAMZLN01. Next base: position 8,232 of record CAZOHX010000075.1, on the reverse strand, counting down.
TAAGTATAAAATTATTGCCTTTAATGCAAAAAAAGCACGGGGAATGATGAGTAGATATATTATTCAACATCAAATTATAGATGCCGAAAGTCTAAAATCCTTTGTAGGAATGGATTATTTATACAATGATGCTTTGTCTTCAGATTTGGATTGGGTTTTCGCTAAAGAAGGATAGATTTATGTCCATTTACTTCAGTTACTAAACATGATTAAAACAATGACAAAAAGTAAAAGCAAAATCATCTCCATTCTGAAAATCATTGGACGAATCGTACTTGGTATTATAATATTTTTGTTGTTTTATGTAGGGGCAGCGTATTTTTTACCAAAAATCACCATAGATGCAGAACCCAACACATCAGATGAAATAGCCATTTTCATAAAAACCAATGGCGTACACACCGATATTGTTGTTCCTACCAAAGATAAAATGATCGATTGGAGTCAAACTTTCAAGTTTCAGAATACGGATATAGCCGATTCTACTTTTCAATACCTAGCGATAGGATGGGGCGATAAGGGATTTTATTTGGAAACGCCCACATGGGCGGAACTCAAATTTAGTACTGCATTCAAAGCTGCTTTTGGACTCAGTACCACTGCTTTGCACACTACCTATTATCGAAATATGCCCGAAAATGAGACTTGTAAAAAGATTTTAATCAGTAAAAAACAGTATCGAAGATTAATTGATTTTATTAGAAACAGTCTTGATTTGGATATAAATCGTCATGTTGAATTTATCCAAACAGATGCCAATTATACCCAGACCGATGCCTTTTATGAAGCAAATGGTCATTATTCTTTGTTTCATACTTGTAATACTTGGGCAAATGAAGCACTTCTGTCATGTGGACAACGTGCTTGTTGGTGGACTCCTACGGATTCGGGGATTTTTGCTAAGTATTGATGTACCGAAATTAAGGACTTTCTATTTCAAAAAGTATATTTTATTTTTGTGAATGATAGATAAATTGATATAAAATTGTATTTTTACTTAAATTAGACACAGTTAATTAAATTATCTTCCTTTTGAACTTCTCAACTTGTCAACAATTTTTAAAAATGAAATTCAAAAAAAGAGAAAAAAATGACCAACCCATCAAGGAAGTCCTAGAAAACTGGGTCGATTCCCTGAAACTCAAATCCAAACTAACGGAAACAAAGATCCGAATCGTTTGGCGAGAACTCATGGGTAAAACCATCAATGGATATACCACAAGTATCAAAATCCATAATAAAAAACTGTATCTGGTCATTTCTTCTGCTTCTTTGAAACATGAGTTGTTTTTAGGTAGAGAGAAAATTCGGAAAATGATCAATGATGAATTGCGGGAGGAGTATATTGTGGAGGTGGTGGTGCGATGAATGAGTATCATGTTTATTGATATACCTTGTGTTCTTTGTACAAAAAAAATCAACATTTTTTTGTTACAAACCCTTGCTAAATTATATATTTATTGTTTTATTTTTTTTAAGTGTGAATAAATTGTAGTTTTGTGTTTTGTAATATCTTAATAAAACATGTATCAATGAAAAAAATATTATATATCAGCTTATTACTTTTTACTGCTTTTTCATGTACGGATGATAAAAATATTAATGGACCTGAAAATGAATTGTACCCACATAAATATGTGTTTGATCGAATAAAATATACTCCTGAAAAAGTGGATTTTGTTTTGCAGTCTGATGGTTTTCAGAGAGTAGGGGATTGGAATTATGAAACTACTTATGATACGTCTTTTACTTATTATGATTATAAATCTGAATTGACTTGGTTTAGCCTTGCTTTTGTAGATGAGTCTAAAGTTGACATATTACTTGACGATACAGTTAACAAGGATTCTGTGCGAAGCCATTATTTGATAGATGATAAGTATGTCCATGTTTTAGATGAAGAAGTTCCTACAGAAATTGACACCTTTTACACATTGAAATATAATGATGATAAAACTGAACTTTCGAATACTTTTCTTGTCGCAACTTATTTGAACGGAGGAATCGGATGGGGCGATGAATTATTAGATGGATCAGTTGATGACTATTTGGATATGGTTTTAGATACTGCTCAAGTTGGGGACACAGTAGTTATTTGGACATTTGAATCTGTTATGAAACGAATAGATTAGAGCGTTTTGAAATGTTGAAAAAATTTGTTGATTTTAACAATAAAAAAAAGCCCTTCCGAATCCAATCGGAAGGGCTTTTTTTTACATCTTACTATAATTAATAATTAGCAATTAAAACTTATTTACTCATACGAGCAGCCATCTTCAATGCAGCATAAGCATTCACAATACCACCAGAAACACTCAATGAAGAAAAAGGAACTTTATCTTTCGTTCCTGGTTTGATTACTTGTTGGTTTACCTTTGTAGAAGATGCTAATAATATTTTTTTCACTTGTTGAGCAGAAAGATTTGGGTAATAAGATCTAACCAATGCTGCAACACCTGCCACTACGGGAGACGCCATACTTGTACCTTGCAAATTTTTGTACTCATTATTTGGAAGGGTAGAATAGATTTTCATACCAGGAGCAAATAAATCTACATTATTTTTACCATAATTTGAAAATGGAGCTACCATCTCTTCGCCTTTTTTATAGTTCAATGCACCTACTTCAATCCAAGTTTTAGCCACTTTTGGTTTCAAAAACCAAAAGAAACCATGTTTTTGATAGTGATCATTTGGGAAATTTGGAAAGTTTACAGTATCATCATTGTCTTGATTTGAGTTTCCAGCAGCATGCACAAGCAATACATCATGTTTTACAGCATATTGTACGGCAGCATCAACGGCTCTTTTTCCTGGCGAATAAGATTTTCCAAAACTCATATTGATCACCTTTGCACCATTATCAACGGCATATCTGATAGCATTGGCTACATCTTTGTCTCGCTCATCTCCATCTGGTACTGCACGAACTGTCATGATTGCTACATCATTTGCTACACCATTCATACCAATATTATTGTCTCTTTCAGCTCCAATAATTCCCCCTACGTGGGTACCGTGAAGTGCATCTGGTCCTTCATATTCATTATTGCCATAGTATTTTTCATTGATATCATCGTAGTTATCTCCAACGATATTTCTAGGATCAAACGCTGTATTATAATAATACTTAGCTTGACCTTCATAATATTCAATATTTCCTTTGATTTGCTCTTCCAATTCTTTTTTAAGATCTCCGATAGATTCTACTGTTTCCCCTTGAGCAAATACATTTGAAAAGATTCTTTTTGCAATGCCAAGATTTTTATCATCACCAGCGTCAACAGCATCGATATTCGCTTGGGTAGGTTTTTTCTTTCCCAAAGCTTTTTCCATTGCGGTCAATGCATTCAATAGCATTTCTTTGGTTTGTTGCATTTGTGCTACATTCGCACTTGCTTCATCATAATTTTCTTTGACTTCATCTCTAGTCTTTTCATACAATGCGTATTCCTTCTTTTCTTTTTTACTCAATTTAGAAACATCGGCATTTTCGTATTTTGGCTTCAATTTTCTATAAATACGGGTAACTTCCAAGTTGTCTGGTCCAACATTGCCATTCTTTCCTCCTATAAAATTCCATCCATGTACGTCATCAATATATCCATTGCCATCATCGTCTTTTCCAGCAACGCCATTTGCTTCTTTTTTATTGACCCAAATTACATTTTTTAAATCTTCGTGATCAGTGTCAATACCTGAGTCAATCACAGCAACAATTACTTTTGTTGGCTTTTTACCCTTTAGTAATTCTTTGTAAGCTCTTGCATCACTTACTCCATAATAATTGTCCTTGCTATTGTCTAGGTGAAACCAATCTTGTGGTGGTGCTTGTGCAAAAGAAATGGTTGCAGATAGCAATAATAGGGATAAGGTTTTGATAATCTTATTTGAAATATTCATCCTTTTAAATTAATTTAATAAATAAAAACGTACGAAGTTACTATTATTATAACTATTGATGCAATTATTTATTTGAAAATTAGTTTAAACGTAATAAAAAATAGACAGAGTTCGTATTTTTGCGGATGAGATTGTATTTTCGCAGGATAAAATTTTTTGTAATCGAATTGATAATAAACTAAAAATATGAAAAAGTATATCAGTATCTTATTGCTTATCCTTCCATTTTTTATGAATGCTCAAATGGAAGTCGGTTTATTTGCAGGTGTATCAAATTATCGAGGAGAGCTTTCTCCAGAATCTTTCAAAGGAGGTTTGAAACAAACTCATGCAAATGTAGGGGGTATTTTCAGATATAATATTAGCAACTTTTTAGGACTTTCCTTAAATGCAAATTACGGGAGAATCTCGGGAAATGATGCTTTCGCTACGACACCTTCTCGAATTAATAGAAATTTGAGTTTTAGATCAAATATTTTAGAAGCCAATCTAGTTTTAGAATTTAATATCCTTGGTTTTCAACCCTATAATTATACTCGAACCTTCTCTCCGTATCTTTTTGCAGGCGGAGCCTTTTATCATTATAATCCTAAAACCTATTACAATAACCAATGGGTTGAATTAAAAAATTTGGGTACAGAAGGTCAAGGAATTGATGGCACCAATGGGAAAAAATATAGCACTAATCAATTTTCTATACCAATGGGGATTGGTGTAAAATATGCTATTACTGATAAATGGGTACTCGGTTTTAAGGTAGGTGCTCGAATGACTTTTAATGATTATTTAGATGATATCAGTACGACCTATGTAGCCTATGATGTATTGGTGGCAAATAAAGGGGTAGATGTGGCAAATATTGCAGACCCATCTCTGGATCAAATTTCTCAGCATTTAGAAGGCAATACCATCAATAGGGGAGATGCTTCCAAAAATGACTGGTATATTATCGGTGGCTTTTTTGTGACCTATGTCATTAATGATAATGGATTGGTCGGGGCTCGTAAGAAAAATCGTCATGGACGAGGCTGTTATGATTAATTGTTAATTGTTAATTTTCTTCTAAATATAGATTTTTCTCATTTGAGTAGAATTTTTCTCCTTTTTGAAAGAAAATCCAAAAATTTAACGAATCTCTCTTAAATCAGTTAAATAACTGTTAAAAATAATTCAAGCTATTTTTTTACTTGTCAATAGGTAGTATATTGAGCATATTATTTCACTAAATCCAAAGAAATGAAATCAATATCTACTTTTTTGTTCCTATCAATACTCTTATTTTCTTGCCATCGAAAAATTCACGTTTTTAACGATGATATAAAACACCAAAAAATAATAAGTTACGTTTTGCCTAAAACAGCAAAGTGTGTTAGTAATGATACTTGGCTAGGAAATGGTCTAGGAAAGTATTTCTCTACCATTTTAGTTTTTGAGAAAGATGCGTTGAGTAACGAAGATCCTATTTTATATCTTAGACTAAGTTATGAAACGGATAGTGTATTTTATATGGTTACAGATGGTGTTTCTCATGAGTTTCGGTTAGGTGATTATACAGATGAAAACGATATAGTTGAAACCAAACCTGAGCCAAGTTCTTTAGGTGCAGATATTGCTTTTGGCGTTATTGCAGGAGTTTCAGGAGTTGAAATAGTGGAAGATCCTTATGATGACTTGTATTTAGAGTATGACTATTCTATGGATAAAGATTTGCGTGAAGCAATTCTTCATTCTAAAAAACTCTCTTTTCGATATTATATCAATCGCCAACCTTTTGAATACACTATTAAAGGACGAAAATTGCGAAGAATTAAGAAATTTTTATTGTATTGATAGATTCAGGACATCTCTAATCAAAGCAAGTACTTTTTTCATAATTATTGGCTATCCATCCAAATAAATTATTGCTTTTTGGTTAAAATCTAGTATTTTATATTCAGATTTCAGGTTGACAAAAATCATTATTTTAAACTGACAAAAATCATCTAATATGATGATTATCATCTTTAATTTTGTGTATCAATACAAATTAGATAATTATTGATATCTAATTTTGTCTTTATTGATAGGTACCGCAAACATTCTAGTTTATATTTTATATCTAGTTGAGAAAACAAACTAAGACGTAATTTATTTTTTAACCAATATGTTTAATTACATTATAAAACCTATTAATTATGAAAGTCGAACAAATCTTCACAGGTTGTTTAGCAGAGATGGCTTACTTTATTTCTGATCACGGAGAAGCAGCCGTCATTGATCCATTGCGTGAAACAGAGCCATACCTAGAAATGGCAAAAGCTGAGAATGCAAAAATTAAATGGATATTTTTAACCCATTTCCATGCTGATTTTGTCTCTGGACAAGTAGATTTAGCTAAAAAGACTGGCGCAACCATCGTTTTTGGTCCTGGTGCTAAGGCGGCATATGATATTCACGAAGGAAAAGACGGTGAAATGTTCCCTGTTGGAAATATCAACTTAAAATTGTTGCATACTCCAGGACATACCATGGAGTCTATTTCACTATTACTAATAGACGAAAAAGGAAACACACCTTATCTATTTTCTGGCGATGCTCTATTTATTGGGGATGTAGGGCGTCCTGATTTAGCAGTTAAACAAGGTAGTTTAACAGAAGCTGATTTGGCAGGACATTTATTTGATTCCTTGAGAAATAAAATAATGCCACTTCCTGATAGTACAATTGTATATCCAAATCACGGTGCAGGATCTGCTTGTGGTAAAAATATGAGTAAAGAAACTTTTGATACATTAGGAAATCAAAAGAGAACAAATTATGCTTTGAGAGCGGACATGACTAAGGAAGAATTTATCAAAGAAGTGATTACAGGTTTAAAAACGCCACCACAGTATTTTCCTAAGAATGCAGGAATGAATAAGTCTGTAAATAAGAGTTTTGATGATATTTTAGCCAGTGGTATGACTGCATTGTCTGCTAGAGAATTTAATACTTTGGCAGAACAAGATGATGTATTGGTCATAGATGCTAGGTCAAAAGCTTCCTTTACAAATGAATTTATACCTGGATCTTGGTTTATCGGTATTGATGGCAATTTTGCACCTTGGGTTGGTGCATTAGTTACCAATATAGAGCAAAAAATAATTTTCTTGGCTCCAAGGGGAAGAGAAAAAGAAGTTGTCACTAGATTGGCAAGAGTAGGATATGACCATACAATTGGATATTTAAAAGGAGGCATTCGTTCTTGGAAAGCAGCAGGATTTCCAACCGATAAAATTGGATCTTATTCTGGAGCAGAAGCTTGGGAAGCATTCAAAAAAGGAAAAATTAATTTGGTGGATGTAAGAAAAGAGTCTGAGTACTTTTCTCAGCATGTAGATAAAGTAACCAATTTTCCACTGGATTTTATTAATAAAAACTTTTCGGAAATTAATCCGAAGAAAGAATACACTCTGCACTGTGCAAGCGGGTATAGATCTCTGATTGCAGCGTCTATTTTTAAAGCAAATGGTGTGAAAAAAGTATCCGATGTAAGAGGCGGATTCAAAGCACTAAAGAGAGCTGGGGCAAAACTTACAGATTATGTTTGTCCTACAACAATGCTTTAAGTAATAATGAGATAAATCATGGGATAGGAATGATTCCTATCATAAACTGGAAAAAGGTTTTGATTTATCTTTACAGTACAGAAGTGATATCTGGTATATTATTGTTCGATTTTGATGGTATAACCTACTTTGATGTGGGTTATACCTATTTTTTTGGGTAATGGAGATTATTAGAGTGTGAAAATCTTATCAAAAATTATGAGTTTCCACTAACTAGGCTTCATTTATTTCGATTGTATTCCAAAGATAAAATTTCATTTTTGAACTCTAAACTATAAACCCCATTACTAAATTCAAAGTCTCCATAAAAAGGACAAGATTGTGGAAAAATATCAGTTGGAAACCATGTTTTTTTTAAATTATTATAAATCAACAAAAATAGTCCTTCTTGAGTGCCATTCGCTCCAAAAGCTATCGTATTACCCCTCCATATTTTTGAATTGAATTTCGTTTCTAACGTTAAATTATTTTTTGAAATATCACCGCTTACCATTCCAATTTCATTCACACAAATGATATCATTAATATTAAAATCAGCATCTTGTTTTTCATTCTTTAAGTCATGACGAACAATAAATTCTGCAATATTTCCTGCTCCATCATAAAAGTATATCGAATGAGCATTCCAACTCTCAAAATGTTGAATTACCCTATTTCCCTCAAGTTTGATAAGTCCTACCTTTTTTTCCAACCATTGTTTAGCTTCATCTAGCTTATTTGAAGGAATCATAAAACAGAAATG
>CAZOHX010000074.1:0-8734 GCA_964579315.1 uncultured Saprospiraceae bacterium | reverse complement strand
AAACCATTTTTTGCAAAAAGGAAAAAAAGAGAAAAAAATACGGTATATAGTTTCATGTTCATCGTTGAAATAAATTGAAATCTAAAATTAATATCCTTTTTGATTAAAAACAATAAAATAGAATCAGAAATTGAAAAATAAAGGTTTATTAGCAAAAACATATACCATTTTGGGTATATTCTGTAATAATTGGATTTTTTTTAACACTTGAGGGCTTTCAAAATTTGATTGCTATCAATAGATGTTTATATTTGCGTTCCTAACAAATTTCAAATGAGCTCAATATACCATTTCCTGTTTTTATTTTTATTTTTAAATGGGCTTTCTGCACAAGTCCCCATTACAGATTGGTCTAAACAATTTGGGGATACTGGAATGAATACCCCAAATCAAATTATACAAACCGACGACAATGGTTATATCTTTATTGGTACGACCATAGGCAATAATGCAGATATATGGGTTGTAAAATTAAATTCAAACGGATCAAAGCAATGGTCTAAAAATTATGGAAGTGCTGATGATGAATTTGGATATGCCATTTCAACTACGGACAATGGATATATTCTAGCAGGGACAAAAGCAAATCACATTTGGGTTATTCGTATTTCTTTAACAGGCACGATGGTTTGGGAGCAAAGTTTTGGGAATGAAAAAGATATTCCAAGTAGTATTTTTTCAACAGATTCTGGTTTTATAGTAGGAGCAACAAGTTTTTCTGCCAACAAATCCAATGGATTAAGTGATTTTTGGGTATTTAAATTGGATAACCAGGGAAATTTGCTTTGGGAAAAGTATTATGGTGGTTCTTTCTCGGAAAAGCTATCTCGATTAATTCCTACCTTAGAAGGTGGCATGATTGCAATTGGATCCACAAATTCCAAAGATGGAGGTATAGTCAACCCCAAAGGACAATCCGATATCGTAGTTATGAAAATGGATGCGATTGGAAATTTGATTTGGTCCAAAAACTATGGAGGCGAAGCTACAGATGTGGGTTCTGATATTTTTGAATTAAATAATCAATTTATTTTAATTGGTACAAAAGGGATTTTACATTTAGATGCCACAGGAATTCAACCTACATTTGATAAAGATATTTGTGTTTTAAAAATATCTAGCAATGGAGATTTGTTATGGGAATCCCTACTTGGTGGCACCAAATATGATTATGGAAACTCAATCATACCAACTAATAACGGCATTATCGTTGGTGCAAGTTCACTTTCATATGATGGGGATATTTCCACCTCAAAAGGGGGCTCAGATGCATGGATTTCAAAAATAGATAATCAAGGGAATTTGTTATGGCAAAAATCATACGGTGGTAATAAAGATGAATGGGTTTCAAATATAATCCTAGATAGAAATGGAGGACAAGTCGTTTTAGCATCAACCAATTCAAAAAATGAAGACATATCCAACAACCATGGAAACCATGATGCTTGGGTTTATAAATTAGCGGGTACAATATCTTTAAATGTAAATTTAGGTCCAGATAAAACAATTTGTGCTGGAGCGAGTACACTTTTGCAAGCTACCATTCCAAATTGTACGGAATGCACCTATCATTGGAGTTCGGATGAAACTTCTGATAAAATCACAGTAAATCCGACATCGACAACGACATATTCAGTGACTGTTACTAAAAACGGACTACAAGCTACGGATGAAATCCAAGTCATAATTGTAAGCGAGCCAAGTATCAATACCACCGTTACAGATGTTGATTGCAATGGTTCAAATACAGGGAAAATTTCAATTGTTGTCAATGGAGAGCATAATCCTTTTACCGCCCATTGGAGTTATAATAATCAAGTGGGCACCACCATTAACAATTTGCCAAAAGGAATATATTCCACAACAATAACGGATGATTTAGGTTGTACTTTTGAAGAAACGTATATGGTTGACCAACCAACTTTGCTAGAAGATAATCCCATGATTGAAAATATTTGTGGACAAAATACAAAAGGTTCAATTCATTTAAACCCAAAAGGTGGTGTAGGAAATTATCAATTTGCATGGAATGATTTCAGTACTCAAAAAAATAGAACTAATCTTAACCAAGGAAACTATAATGTAACAATAACAGATGGCAATAGCTGTACACTTGTAGAATCATTTGAGATTTTGCAAAATAGCATATCTTTTATTCCAATGGTTCAACAAATTTCGTGTTACGGAAAAAATGATGGAAAAATTGATTTGGGATTGGCTGGGAATACATCAGATTATACCATTCATTGGGATTATAATAATTTTGCTACACCAATTATAGAGCACTTACCCATAGGGAATTATTCTGTTACGATTACCAATTCATTGGGCTGTTCAAGCATGGAATCGTTTTTAATCACACAACCTAATCAAATGATTGTGACGTCAGTAATTGATGACAATCGATGTGCAGAAGAAATGAAAGGGCAAATTGATATTTCCGTATTAGGAGGAACTAGTCCCTATGAATTTGACTGGAGCAATGGCAAGCATACTACGAAAATAAGTAATTTGTTGTCAAGTACGTACAAACTTACGGTTACCGATAATCAACAATGTAGCTTAACTAGAAGTTATGTTATCAAAGAGCCTAAGAAAATATCTATCATAGGAGCTACTACTCCATTAAAATGTGCAAATGACAACTCGGGATCTATCGTAATCATTGTTTCAGGTGGAATCCCTGATTATCAAATAACCATAAATGACAATCCTTCCACCACAGGATTGATAACGGGTCTTGCTGCAAATGATTATTTAGTGATTGCAAAAGATCAAAATGAATGTGAAGCAACTAAAACATATACAGTAACGGAACCAAGTCCATTGAAAATTGATATTTCAATAAAAAACACTTCTGTTAACAATAACAATGGAAGTATCCAAGTAAATCCATCTGGTGGAACGCCCGACTATAATATCCTTTGGGATGATGGAACAAAAGGGGGGACAATAGAAAATATAGGAAAAGGAGATTATCACGTTCTAGTAACGGATGCAAATGGATGTCAAAAAGATACGACAATTACAATCATGGAAGTAGCTATAAAATCAATTTCAGCATCACAAAAAATAAATATTTACCCAAACCCAACTACGGGGAAGGTTTATATCGATTTAGACCATGGAAAACTAGAGAGTATCACAGTTTTTAGCCCAATCGGCAAACAAATAATAAAAAAACATAATATATTGTCTGATTTTACTTTAAATTTGTCAGATTATTCAAATGGTGTTTATTATTTTTTAATTCAAACATCAACCGAAACCTATGCAGAGAAAGTGGTGCTTATAAGAAATCGCTGATAAATTAGATATATTTCTTTTTGTCATTCTTTTTTTACCCTTTCATTTGTTTAAAAAATCCTGTATTTTAGTTTCTGGAATAAATTTCTAAAAATTATATTGTGAACATACCCTATAAACTCATTCAGGCATTCGTTTTTGTCGTATTCTTATTTGCTACACGTCCAAGTCACGCTCAAAGCCTTTCTTGTGATAGTTTTCAGCTACAATTTATAAAAAGTTATGGAGGGTCCAAAAGTGAATTAGCGTTTGGAATTGTACCTACCGATGATGGCGGGACAATCTCAATAGGCCATTCTCTATCAAGAAATGGCGACATAAGTGATCATTTTTTTAGTACAGATTATTGGGTAGTTAAAACAGATGGACAAGGCAATATTGATTGGGAACGTTCTTATGGTGGAAATTCATCAGATGCAGGAAAAGCTATTATTAAAGATTCTGATGGCAATTTTTTACTTTGTGGTGACAGTCAATCTGTCAATGGTGATAGATCTGGACTCACAAATGGTGCATTAGATTTTTGGATTGTAAAAATTGACAATACGGGAAATATTCTTTGGGAAAAAAATTATGGTGGCTCGGATGTAGAAAATGCTTTTTCAATTATAGAAGTGAGAACGGGAGGTTATATCGTATATGGTACCACGGAATCAAGCGATTTTGATGTCCCGTATAATAATGGGATGACGGATTTGTGGATTTTAAAAATATCAGATGCTGGCATCATCGAATGGTCTAAAACCTATGGTGGTACTGGCGTAGAGTTCGCTACTAAAATACTTCAAACACCCGATAATGGTTTTATTGCAATTGGAAACACAGATTCCCCTTCTGGAGAGTTACAATCCTTAAATGGTGACCGTGATATTTTTATTTTAAAATTAGATTCCAATGGAGATTTGGTTTGGAAAAAATTCATGGGAGGCAGTGACCGAGACAATGCCAATTCTATAGAAATGACGAAAGATGGAAATTTTATTTTATCAGGAATGACCATGTCAAATGATGGTATTTTTAAAGATTCCCATGGAGATTTGGATGCTTGGGCAGGAAAAATGGACGGAAACGGAAATTTTATTTGGCTAAATATGTACGGTGGCTCACAGAATGATGGAGCCTTCGGTCTTGTACAATCTCCCTTTGGAGGTTACTATTTTTCATGCTATTCAAATTCAAAAAATGGTGATTTTGATAGCAATCAAGGTATTGATGACAATTGGTTGTTACATCTAAATGAATTGGGAAAAATTGACTGGAAAAGTCATTTTGGTGGATCAGCTTCAGAGCAAATCAAGTTTATGACTTTGCAAGGAAATGATTTGCTCCTATGTGGCTATACAGAATCCAGTGATGATGAATCAGGTGCAAATAAAGGGGGCAGTGATTTTTATTTGATGAGATTCGCTACTGCCGATTATCCTAAAAGCAAACTTCAACCTTCTGAAATCAGTTGTGAAGGCGAAACAGTGTTATTTGACGCAACGGATCAACAATGTCCCACATGCCAATATCAGTGGGATGATGGAAATACAGGTGCTTCCAGATCAATTGTAGCTAATCTCTCCAAAAAATATACCGTCACCATTACAAATTCTGCGGGTTGCTCTATAGAATCATCCATTGATATATTAGTATCAAATCTAGCTGTAGATCAACAAATTATGCAATCTAATCTTTGTGGTAGAATGGGAAGCGTTGAACTAGTTCCTACTGGACAAATCGGCATTCCTAAATTTTTATGGGAAGATGGAAATACATCCAACCATAGAGAAAATTTACCCAACGGACATTATCAGGTAACCATTACAGATGATGTCTGTAGCATTGTTTCGGATTTTACTATTCAGACTGTAGGCACCATTCCATTAATAGATCTTGGGGTTGCCAAAGAAATTTGCGGTGAATCAACTTTAGAATTAGATGCTTCAAATTCTGGTGCAACCTACCTTTGGAGTAATGGAAATACGAATCCAATTATAACTGTTGATCAATCTGACACTTATACAATAACCGTAACTTCTGCAGAAGGCTGTACTGTTGTTGATTCTATAGAAGTGATTATTCAACAAGCACCAAATTTAGATTTGGGAGAAGATTTTTCAACATGTGCTCCATTTGATTTATCCACTCATCTCACTGATATGACCTATAATTGGTCCACAGGAGCAAAAACGCCAACTATTTTCATAGAAAATACAGGTGATTATTCGGTAACGGTTACCAATGTGTTGGGTTGTTCTTCTAGTGACACAATACATATTGAAATGAGTGGGGATTTGAATATTGATTTGGGAGAAGATATTATTTCTTGTGATGATATTCTTTTAAATTCAGGCTTATCCAATGCAACTTATCATTGGTCCAATAACATGGTTTCTCAAACGATTTCTGTTTTTCAATCGGGTACGTATTCTGTTACTGTCACAGACGATACAGGTTGTTCAGATATAGATAGCATTGATGTAACGATATTACCCAGTGTAGGAGAAGTTCGATTGGGAGATGACAAAGCGGTTTGTGGTCCACGAATTCAAAAGTCGAATATCGCCGCTGCATCCTATTTATGGTCCACAGGAGAAACAACTCCCGATATTTATATTGAAAATTCTGGAGACTACTCATTGACGGTGACCAATGATGCAGGATGCTCCTCCGTTGGAGAGATTACTTATGTGATAAAACCCTTACCTTTTTCCACATTGAAGGACTCCGTCTATGCATGTACCACCACATCATTGATTGCTGGCGAAAATAATTTCAATTATCAATGGTCAAACGGTGAAAATGGACCAAATATATCAGTATCCGAATCTGGAAATTATATAGTCACCATTTCTACAACACAAGGCTGTCGTTTGATAGATACAAGCTATGTAAGTATTAATGAAGAATTAGAAATCGCAGAAAGTGTAAATCATATCACCTGTTACAATGCAAATGATGGTATTATTTCAGTATTGGCACTAGGTGGTAAAAAGCCAATTACCTATAATTGGGGCGTTTATGGCAATAGTGGATCTATACAAAATTTACGAGAGGGCATTTATACCTTAAATGTGACAGATAGTGAAGGTTGTAGTACTGTAAAATCTTATACCATCCATAATCCTAATCCCATTTTGATAGATTTTGAACTAAATAATTTTGATTGCGAAGGAGTAGAAGGTACTTTGATTGCAGATATTCATGGTGGTACAGGAGAATATTCATTTGAATGGGATACGGAAGAGACGACATTAAGTATTCCTATAGATAAATCCGAATGGCATTTTCTTTCCATCATCGATGAAAAAGGATGTGAAGCCAAAGACAGTATTTTAGTAGAGCCCAATAACCCCATTTTTGTGGATACTTCTTTTATTGTTGACAACGTATGTGAAGGAAAATCGACAGGAAGTATTGAAGTAATCATTAATGGAGGCGAAGCACCCTACGAATATCATTGGAATATAGATGGCACAAATTCAAATAAACTAGAGCATCTATCCGCAGGTGACTATAATCTTATCGTAACTGATCCAAATGGATGTGAAGGAGATTTTAATTTTACGGTAAAAAGCCTTCCAAGTCTGGATGCCAATCTAAAAGGAATCAGTAGTTGTGGAGAAATGACTGCATGGGCTTTTGTACAACCCAATGGAGGAACGCCCCCTTACACATACATCTGGAATACCAATGATACTACTCGCCAAATAAATCAATTGGAAGATGGAAATTATAAAGTAACCGTTACCGACAAAAACGGCTGTCTTAGTACAGAAGAAATTGATGTTTCAAACTTCCCTTTGTTGTCAATTCAAACTAACGTTACACCCATCACATGCTTTGATGCTAAAAATGGGGAAATTGATTTAGAAATCACATCAGGAACAGCACCTTTTGTTTTCGATTGGTCCAATGGCGTACAAGCTGAAAACACCGTCACTGGATTGGATACAGGAATCTATACAATATACGTCAAAGATAAAAACGAATGCTCTATATTTGAAACAGTAACGCTCCGCCAACCTGAAAGGTTAGATGTAGAAATTGTAAAAACAAGTCCTAATTCTACGAATAATGGGAAAATTGAAATCAAGCCCAAAGGCGGAACACCACCCTATAAAGTATTATGGGAAAATGGAGAAACAACAATGATAAGAGAGCATCTCAACGCTGGTTTTTATCATTATGAATTAACAGATACAAATGGATGCACGATTGATGGTCAAGTAGAATTAGGTACAACGGCTACTTCTTTTTTAAAATTTAATCCAAAACTTGATATCAATCCCAATCCCAATGCTGGCGAATTCTTTATAAATTTAATGAGTAAATCATCTTTTGAAGGCTATATTTCAATTTCAAATGTGCTAGGGGAAGTGGTTTGGAAATCGAAGATGCTTCATAAATCCAATTTCCATCTTCCTGTAAATTTACAAAATTTTGAACAAGGGATTTATTTCGTAACTGCACGAAATCAAAAAAATCAGTTTAAAGCAATTAAAATGATAATTTATGCACATTAATATCGTTTTGGATACAGAATCATTGTGAATTTTACATTATAAATAGTTTTTATTGTAATTTTGACCACTATTTCAAGAAAGACTATATGCGTTTACCCTTTATAATATTCTCCTTATTTTTAATACTCAATCGACTTGAAGCACAAGAAATACTTGATTCAACAGTAATCGACAGTATATCGGTTTCTCTCAAAACGAAAGTAAAAGTGAGTCCACTTTTGAAAAATGATTCCATACGGATTCGATTTTTTTCATTGGCGGATATCTATCTTGAAAAAGGAATAAAAGATACATTGTTAGAAAATATTCAATACTACAACCCAATTACAGATAGAACAAACCCTTATGCAGACTTAGGAAATTTGGGGTCAGCACATACGCCCTTACTTTATATACCCAATCAAGAAATAGGGTTTAGAATAGGAAAAGAAGTTTACGCTCTATACCTAAAAAAGAATCAAGATTTAAAATTTTATAATAGCAATAGACCTTTGACTAATTTATTTTATTCACAAGGACAAGGACAAAATAACACACAATTTAAGGGGGCTTTCGCCAAAAATTTCACTAGGGGGATTCATTTTTCAATTGAATATCAAAAGATCATCCACCAGTTAAATACTGAAATTCCTTTTAACCAAAACGCCATTTATAAAACACAAACAGCCGCTATTTCTTCGCTTATTACGGGTTTTTGGTATCAATCAAGATCAAATCGATATAATGCTTTTCTATCTTTTCGTTCAAACTATATTGAACAAAGATACCATGGTGGCGTGAATTGCAGTACAGAAATTGCAAACCAAATAAAAACCGCCAACCAATTAGATTATTCTTTTTCAATTCCATTATTAGCATCTGAATCACCAAAAGCAAGAAATAGTTCAAAAAAAGTTACTCTTGCACAGTATTACCAA
>CAZOHX010000073.1:0-8749 GCA_964579315.1 uncultured Saprospiraceae bacterium | reverse complement strand
CATCATTTTCGGATGCTTTCGCTCCAAAATTATATTGAAATTGAATACCGAGTTTTCTATCAATTTGGTTTTTGGATTTATCATAAGTGATAAAATCTTCCTTTGATGGAACGGGGTTGAGGTGGTATTTCAAGCCAATAGTACTTTCTAGGATATTAATCCCTAAATTGGGAAGTTTTAATGCTCCATTAGATAAATGCGTTATGGCTATTGCTGCGGATAATGTAAATTTAGGATTGATTCGATATCCTGTATTCAATTTCACAATTGTCATATTGTTAAATGTTGACCCAATGGCATTGTTGGTTGGATTCGTAATGGCATCAAAATGCTTAGACACATATCCTAATCCAATGGCAATTTCTCCATTCAGATTAAATTTTTGTGTTTCAATCATATTGTAGGATATTTGAGCAAGAAGTCCTACGGCTTCTCCCAATACCTTTTTATTTCCCAAGTTAAAATAGGCTACGCCCATTCCCACTTCAGGGTATCTATGGAAATATTGCCATTGCTTTTCACCTAATGTACGATGAGATAAGCAAAGAGAAAATCCGTAAATATAGTCGGGTTGTTGGTAAGCTAATGTCGCACGATGTCTGATGATATTTCCATAGAACAAACTACTAGAAATATTCATTCCCTTGTGGATTTGTCCAAATAAGACAAAAGGAACCAAGACTATAATGGTCAAAAGCTGTTTTCTCATAAATTTAATCTACTCAAGAATAATTGTGTTCTTTTTATATCAATACTCAATACTCGATCTTCTGTAAGTGCAGGAACAATTTTTCGGTAATCCTTTAAAATTTCTTCAATATTTGGTGATGTTTTTAATGGTTTTCTAAATTCTAGGGCTGTTTCTGATTCCATAAATTCAATCGCCATCAAACGCTCAATATTATCAACAACTCGATGTATTTTTGTTGCCGCATTTGCCGCCATACTTACATGATCTTCTTGTCCATTACAGGAAACTATCGAATCTACGGACGCTGGTGTGCACAATTGCTTGTTTTGACTCACAATAGCTGCTGCTGTGTACTGTGCAATCATCATTCCAGAATGTAATCCTGGATTCGCAACTAAAAAAGACGGTAGCCCTCGCAGTCCTGACATGAGTTGAAAAACACGTCTTTCAGAAAGATTTCCCAATTCTGCCAAGGCTATTGCCAAAAAATCTAATGGTAACGCCAAGGGCTGTGCGTGAAAATTTCCTCCTGATAAAATAGCATCATCATCAGGAAAAATATTGGGATTATCCGTTACTGAATTTATCTCTATTTCAAATGCCCTTTTTACAAAATCTATAGCATCTAAACTCGCACCATGTACTTGTGGAATACACCTGAAAGCATACGGATCTTGTACATTCGCCTTTGTCCTAGAAGATATTTCACTATTTTTCAAATATTTCAACATTTGCTTAGCAACGGATAGTTGTCCTTGATGAGGGCGTATCACATGCAATCTCTCATCATATGGGGTAAGACTACAGTCAAAGGCATCTACCGACATGGCAGAAATAAGTCCTGCCTGTGCTACTATTTTTTCGGTCCTCAACAAATTCCAAATACCGTATGCTTGTGAAAATTGGGTTCCATTTAATAAAGCCAACCCTTCTTTTGAAGATAAGGTTATGGGCTCCCAGCCCATTTTTTGATATACATCTCGTGTATCCATACGTGTTCCATTCAAAACCAAATCTCCTTCTCCTAGTAATGGCAGACTCAAGTGAGCCAATGGTGCCAAATCTCCAGACGCTCCAAGTGAGCCTAATTGATAAATTATAGGTAGTGCATCATGATTGTAAAAATCAATCAAACGATTAATGGTATTGATATGGATGGCTGAATATCCATATGACAAACTTTGTATCTTCAAAAACAACATCAAACGTACTATTTCAGCTGGGACTTCTTCTCCCGCTCCACTAGAATGCGATTTGACTAAATTATGTTGAAGATCAGTTAGCTCTTTGTTTGAAATCCTAATATTGCACAAAGAACCAAATCCTGTATTGATACCATAAAATAACTCATCTGACCCTTCTAATTTTTGATCTAAAAAATTTCTGCATTTTTTAATCTGTTGGACACTTTCAGCAGACAATACTAATTTCAATTTATTGTCAACAATATTTCTAACTGTATCTAAGTTTATCTCTTCAGAACTGATTATATGTTCTTTTTTCATCTAATAGCTGTTTAATTTTTTTTAATGCTGACAAAAATACGGTTATTCTAGATAACTTGACTACTTAAAAGTTTTAAAAAAATATTTACACCAAATATAACAAAATAACTGTTTTCAGCATGGCAATACTCACTAAAATTCACTTTTTTAGTATTTATTTAATCAAAATCGTTAAACAATCGTTAAAGAACTAGATATTTGATTACTTTTTTCTATGCCCTTGCGTTTAAAAATTGATATAAGAAGACTGGTTTTTGAGTTTTTAAACCACTTGTTGTTAAAAATAGATAATATTATTGTATTTTTGGCGTCTTATTTACGATGAAATAAGTCGTCTAACTAAAAAAAGATAAGAAACATGAAAAAAATCATTTCAACTCCATTTAAAAAAATAGCTTTGGTAGCTTCCTTCTTTTTATTCCTAGCGGTAGGAGTACAGGCTCAGAGAACAGCTATCGTTGACATCACCGCAGTATTAGAGAATCTGGATGAGTACAAAAAAGCTCAAGCTTCACTAGATAAAACAGCCGCAAAATGGAAACAAGATATCGCTAAAGAATATGACAAAATCAAAGGACTGTACAATAAATATCAAGCAGAAAGTGTATTGATGAGCGATGATATGAGATCCAAAAAGGAGCAAGAAATTGTCGATGCAGAAAAAAGAGTGAGAGAAATGCAAAAATCTAAATTTGGTCCTGATGGTGCATTATTTAAAAAACGACAAGAATTGGTGCAGCCTATTCAAAATAAAGTTTATAACGCTATTGCTGAATATGCCGATGAAAAAGGATATGATTTTATCTTTGACAAATCAAGTTCAACTGGAATTATATTCTCAAATCCTAAATTTGATAAAACCGATGACGTTAAAGCTAAATTAGGCTTATAAGTCATCTATCACTAATAAAAATTATTTCTAACAAATTCGTAAACTAAGTTATTTAACATGAAGAAAATCATTAAAATCACAACCATTATGTTCGCATTTTTCCTTTTTACAGGTATTGCAACTGCTCAAAAATATGGTTATATCAATTCTCAAGCACTATTGGCTGAAATGGAAGATGTAAAACAAGCAAGAGCAAATCTTGAAGTTTTGCAAAAACAATTACAAAGTAAAGGACAAAATATGGTGACAGCTTTGCAAGCTAAATATCAAAAAGTCCAAGAAAAAGCTGCAAAAGGAGAGCTATCCCCTCAGCAGCAAGAAGAAGAAGGTAAAAAATTGAAAGCAGAAGAAGATAAAATTGGTAAGTTTCAGCAAAGTATGCAAGACCAATTGGCTAAAAAAGAATCTTCTTTATTACAACCTATTTTGACTAAAGTAGATGCTGCTATCAAATCTGTTGCAAAAGAAAATGGTTATAATGCAATATTTGATACTGGAACTTCTGTTTTACTTTATGCAGATGAGAGTATGGATGTAACGGCTTTGGTTAAAGCTAAATTGGGTATTTAATTTTCATAATACATCTTATCAAAAAAAACGGCTAAACTGTTATCAGTTTAGCCGTTTTTTTTGATATCTCGGGTAATGTAGCCTTGTATTAAAACAAGCCTTCAATAATTGTTTCTTCTGTAATACCTTCGGCTTCTGCTTTGTAATTTCTTACAATTCTATGTCTCAATACATTTTTTGCAATAGCCTGAACATCATCTATATCAGGAGAATACTTTCCATTAATAGCAGCATGACATTTTGCTCCTAAAACTAAATATTGAGAAGCTCTCGGTCCTGCTCCCCATGAAATGTATTTATTTACTTCGTCTGTCGCCATTTTTGTATTTGGACGTGTCTTAGTGGCAAGCTTTACGCAATACTCTAAAACATTGTCCGCAATTGGAATTTTTCTAATCAACTGTTGAAAAAATAAAATTTGCTTTCCCGTCAGCACTTGTGATAAATCACTCACTTTTGTTGAAGTTGTATTTTTTACGACGTTGATCTCTTCCTCGTAGGTAGGATAATCCAAAAATATATTAAACATGAATCTATCCAGTTGTGCTTCTGGTAAAGGATATGTTCCTTCTTGTTCAATAGGATTTTGTGTTGCTAATACAAAAAATGGACTTGGTAAAGCATGTCTTACTCCACTTACCGTTACTGACCTTTCTTGCATGGCTTCTAATAATGCCGCTTGTGTCTTTGGTGGTGTTCTATTAATCTCATCAGCCAAAACAATATTGGCAAACAAAGGTCCGTGATTAAATTTGAAATGACGATCCTCATCCAAAATCTCTGACCCCGTAATGTCTGATGGCATCAAATCGGGAGTAAACTGAATTCTTTTGAAATCTAAATCTAAAACTTGAGATATTGTGCTTACCAAAAGGGTCTTAGCCAATCCTGGTACACCTACCAATAAACTATGTCCATTACTGAATAATGAAATAATTACTGATTTGACAACTTCTTCCTGTCCTACAATTACTTTTCCTATTTCGTTTTTGAGTGTTTGATATGCCTTTGCTAAGGCATCTACAGCTTCTACATCAGTTTTATATGTGTTCTTCACTTTCTAAATTATACTTAATGAAAAAAATATATTTTGTACAGCTTACTTAACGCTTGTCTTTAAATGATTGTTGCGAAAAATATCAGTTATCAGTATTTTAACTTACCTTTATGCTCAAAGAAAATAAACAAATGTCAGATAAAAAACTATTTCTATTAGATGGGCATGCCTTAGTGTATCGAGCTCATTTTGCTTTTATTACAAGACCTTTAATCAATTCAAAAGGACTCAATACTTCCGCTATATCAGGTTTTACACGAGTGCTTTTGGATATTATTAAAAAACAGAAACCAACGCATATTGCCGTTTCTTTTGATTTGAAAGGACCCACATTTCGACATGAGATGTTTTCAGAATACAAAGCTAATCGTGATGCTCAACCCGAAGATATTTCTCTTGCACTCCCCTATATTCAAGAAATTATCAAAGCTTTTAATATCCCTGTCGTTACGAAAGAAGGTTATGAAGCAGATGATGTCATTGGTACCCTTGCCAAACAGGCAGAAAAAGAAGGTTTTGAAGTGTATATGGTCACTCCTGATAAAGATTATGCTCAATTAATTTCTGATAATATTTTTATGTTTAAACCAGGTCGAAAAGGTGGTCCTCCTGAAATTATTGGAGTAAAAGAAGCTCTTGAACAATGGAATATTCAAAAAATTGAGCAAGTTATTGATGTTTTAGGTTTGCAAGGTGATAAAGTAGATAATATTCCTGGGGTACCAGGTGTCGGGCCCAAAACAGCAACTACTCTATTGAAAGATTATGACTCTATTGAAAATATAATTGCAAATGCAGATAAACTCAAAGGAAAATTAAAAGAAAAAATCAAGGAAAATGCGGATTTGGCCATTCTTTCTAAAAAATTGGCAACCATCGATTTGGATGTTCCCGTTCAATTTGATGCTGATGAGTACAAAATAGTTGAAATTAATAAAGAAAAAACGGCTGAAATCTTCAAAGAATTGGAATTTAGAACTCTTGCCAAATCCGTTTTGGAAGACCCAAAACCTGCTAAAAGTAAATCGACTTATGGTGTGCAAGGCAATCTCTTTGGCTTAGCCGAACCATCAGCCGAAGCTCCCGCCACACACTCTATGGCCGATCACAATATCTATAATACAGATCACGAGTATCATGTGGCTGATTCAAAAGAGACCCAAGAAGCACTAATTTATTTACTAGAACGTCAAAAGGAATTTTGCTTTGATACAGAAACAACTTCTATTGATGCTAATAATGCAGAATTAGTGGGTATTGCGTTTTCATTCAAAGAACATGAAGCATATTATGTCCCATTTCCTATTGATCAAAATGAAGCCAAAACACTTTTAAACCGTTTCAAACATGTTTTTGAAAATAAAGGCATTGCAAAGATTGCTCATAATATAAAATATGATGCTTTGATTTTAAAATGGTATGGTATTCATCTGCAAGGTCAATTTTATGATACGCTCATTGCTCACTATTTAATAGAACCCGAAGCTCGTCATAGTATGGATATTGTAGCAGAGAATATCTTGAAATATCAACCTGTTTCAATAAAATCATTGATTGGTTCAGGGAAACGACAATTGAGTATGAGAACCGTAGATTTAAAAAGAATCAAAGAATATGCAGGTGAAGATGCAGATATTACTTTCCAATTGTATAAGGTATTATTTCCAAAATTGGAAGAAGTGGGCATGAGAAACTTATATGATACTATGGAAGAGCCTTTAATCAAAACGCTCATTGAATTGGAATTTAATGGTGTAAACATAGATAAAGACTATCTGAAAAGTATTTCTGTGGATCTTGATGAAATGTTGAAAGAAATGGAAAAAGAAATCTATGACGCTGCTGGCGTAAGATTTAATATTTCTTCCCCCAAACAGGTGGGACAAGTCCTTTTTGAAAGACTAGAAATTCCTTATCGTTGGAAAAAAGGGAAATCTAAAGCATTCTCCACAAGTGAAGATAAATTAAAGGAATTGAGTCTAGAATATAAAATTGTAGCTGATATTTTAAAATATCGTGGCTTAGCAAAATTAAAATCAACTTATGTAGATTCCTTGCCCAAACTAATTAATCCTAAATCAAAAAGAATTCATAGTAGTTTTAACCAAGCCTTAACCGCTACGGGACGATTGAGTTCAAATAATCCAAATCTTCAAAATATTCCAATTAGAAGCAAGGCAGGGGCGAAAGTGAGAGAAGCATTTGTACCTATGGATGAAAATCATATCATAGTTGCAGCGGATTATTCTCAAATTGAATTGAGATTGATTGCTGAATTGAGTGGAGAAGAAGCCATGTTGACAGCATTTCAGAAAGGGCAAGATATCCATACGGCAACCGCAGCTAATGTTTTTGAAATTCCTTATGAAGAGGTAACCAAAGAACAGAGAACTAAAGCTAAAACCGTAAATTTTAGTATTATTTATGGTGCTGGAGCTACCAATTTATCCAAACAGTTGGGTATAAAAAGAGCCGAAGCGGCTAAGCTAATCAAACAATATTTTACAAAGTATTCAGGTCTTCGTGCTTATATGGAAGATGTCGTTGCAAAAGCCGTGGAAAATGGTTACGTAGAAACGCTCATGGGGAGAAAAAGATATTTGCGTAATATTAATTCTCGGAATAGCTTTGTAAGAAGCCATGCTGAACGAAACGCAGTCAATACACCTGTGCAAGGTACGGCCGCTGATATGATTAAATTGGCTATGAATGACGTACAACAGGCCATAGAAGAAGGAAATTATAAAACTAAAATGATTATGCAAGTACATGATGAATTGGTTTTTGATATGCCTAAAGATGAACAAGATGCATTGATTCCTATTATTGAAGAAAAAATGCAAAATGCTATCCCTAATTTGAAAGTGCCTATTTTAGTAGAAGTCGGCGTTGGAAAAAATTGGTTGGAAGCTCATTAATCCATTTATTTTATGATTTTAAAAGACAATAATTATATCCGATTTGTAATTCTTATTATACTGATTTTCTTTCAAAGTTGTACTGAAAATCACAAGCGAAATGCCATCATTTCAAAAGAAATTTTTGAAAAAAAAGATTCCGTAAAGGATAAAACATTTCCGAAAAAAAGGAAAAAGAAAACTTATAAAATTGATTATGATACTTCAAAATGGACTGATATAAAAGTTGTAGCACCCAAAATAAAAGTAAATATCAAGTATGCTACTAAGGATAATTTTGTTGGTGAAAAAATGTATGATTGTGGACGATGTCTTTTAAGACCTAAAGTTGCAAAAGCCATTGCGAAAGCCAATCAAATTTTATTGCAAAAAGGATATCGTTTGAAAATGTGGGATTGTTATCGTCCACGACCCTATCAACAACGATTGTGGAATAAAATGCCCAATGCTTCGTATGTTACTCCTCCTAAAAAAGGATCTATGCATAATCGTGGAATCGCTGTAGATCTGACCATTGTTGATAAAAATGGTAAAGAATTAGATATGGGGACGCCCTATGATTTTTTTGGCAAGGCGGCTCATACGGATCATTTTGATTTGCCAGAAAATGTATTGAAAAATAGAACGCTATTACGTGAAACCATGGAATCCGTTAACTTTAAAGGAATACGAACGGAATGGTGGCATTTTTATTATAGAGCAAATCTGAGTCTATATCCTTTGGATGATTATGTTTGGGAATGTGAAACAAGCTTTTAGATTATGTGTGGACTAAGTGGAATAATTTCAAATACAGCAATTTCTTGTAAGTATCTCAACGATAGTTTGCAGTCAATCAAACATCGAGGTCCTGATAATACATTGATTACAGATACAAACGCTTTTTTTGCATCCAGTTTATCTAATAGAACCACTCAACAAACTTATTCAAAATCTGAAAATATTAAATCCAAAATTTGGATAGGTTTCAATAGATTGTCTATTGTTGATTTTTCGCAAAATGCTATGCAACCTTTTTATGATGAGCAAACGGATTGCTTTTTTATGCTAAATGGGGAAATTTTTAATTATCAACAATTAAAAACAGAACACTTGTCAAATACTCCGTTTTTTTCA
>CAZOHX010000072.1:0-8766 GCA_964579315.1 uncultured Saprospiraceae bacterium | reverse complement strand
AAAAAGTGGGATTTGAAGTAGCTCTTGCGAGCAAAAGTAGGTGGACATATATATATTTTAGTGTTTAATGTTTTAATTTTCACTTTATACAGTAAAAATTGTATCTCCCACTATTTGACACGCACTCAAAAAAAACTGTAAAAAAAATATTGGAATCTTATGTGAATGGCAAAAGCGATAAAAATGTCCGCTATCATCAATTTAAGGATTTGCTTAAATAATAAAATAGTCCTATCTTGCATCCAAATCTTATTGATATGAAAATAGATAAAAATATTTGTATCCGAGTAAATCGCGATGAAGTACAGATTGCCAAATCAAAGCAATTGCTTGTAAATCAATCCATGTTTTTGGAGCAACAGGCTCAATTGTTTAATCTACTTGGAAATGTTGTAAGACTCAGAATCGTTTTTTTATTGCTACATGATAGCAAACTATGCGTTTGTGATTTGTCAGATATTTTAGGTATGAAGATTCCCGCTATATCACAGCATTTGCGTAAATTAAAGGATGGGGGATTACTGCATTCCAAAAGAGAAGGAACCATAATTTATTACCATATCAAGTTAGAAAAATTAGATGAAATTAAAAATTTATTCAATCAAAAAGCTATTTTATTATGAAAACAAAAAGCAATAAATTAGTGTGGACAAGTATTTTGACAGCTATTGCATCGTCATTGTGCTGTATTGCTCCACTTTTGGCTATCGTTTCAGGGGTGACAGGAGCAGCTTCATCTTTTGCATGGCTAGAGCCACTTAGACCCTATTTGATTGGATTTACGGTGATTGTACTTGGATTTGCTTGGTATCAACAACTCAAGCCAAAGACAGAGATACATTGCAATTGCGATGAAGATAAACCAAGTTTTATGCAAACCAAAAAGTTTTTATCAATTATTACTATTTTTGCCATTTTAATGACCGCATTTCCTTATTATTCCAAATCATTTTATAGGAATAATAAAAAACAAGTAACTCTTTCTAGTATTAGTCAAGTTCAAAAAATAGATTTGGGTATAGAAGGAATGACTTGCACAGGATGTGAAGAGCATATTATTCATGCCGTTCAAGCATTAGATGGAATTCTACAAGTAGATGCTTCTTATAAAAATGAAAAGGCAACCATTGAATTTGACCATTCAAAAGTAAATATTAACGAAATTAAAAAAGCCATTGCATCAACTGGCTATAAAATTAAAGAAAAATAATGATACTACAATCTACTATTACTTGTCCGAAATGCGGACATCAAAAAGAAGAAACTATGCCAACGGACGCTTGTCAATTTTTCTATGAATGTGAAAAATGTAAAGTGTTGCTCCGTCCCAATGATGGGGACTGCTGTGTTTATTGCTCGTTTGGCTCTGTTCCTTGTCCACCGATTCAAGATGGCGACTCTTGTGGTGATTCTTGTTGCTGAAACGGCATCCTTAAAAGGAACATAATCAATACTTAAAACGTTATCTAAATAACATTTTACAATGAGAAAAATCAATTAATCTCAATTATTTAGCTAGCTTTACGTTATGAATTTTCCAAACATACTCAGTATTATCCGAATCATGATTGCCGTCACGGTGCCCTATTTACTAATTTCTGGAAATATGGAAATACGTCTAGTTGCAGGAGTAGCCATGGTTGTTGCTGCCTTTACGGATTGGCTAGATGGTTGGTATGCTCGAAAGTACAATAAGATAACAACTTTGGGTAAAATATTGGATCCCATTGCAGATAAAGCTTTGGTATTGATACTTTTTTCTGTTTTTGTCTATATGGATGTGATTTCAATTTGGTGGATTATTCCCATTTTTGTACGAGAAATTGTGGTGACTGTCTATCGTTTTATCTTTTTGAGTAAAAAAATAGTCGTGGCAGCTGCCAAGAGTGGGAAAATAAAGACCGTAATGCAAATGTTTACGCTTGGGCTAGTTTATGTTTTCTTTATGACAGACAATCATTTCAAAGACTATTTTTCTGACTATTTTACCATTATTTTGAGAATTGCTTTGACAATCACTCTTTATTTGACAATCAAATCGGGTTATTTGTTTTTTAAAAACAATTGGCATTTGATCAAGCGGTATCATGAGATTTCTTAGGGCATTAGTATTCTTTCCAAAAAGATAATATAGATATCCGTTGGTACTATTTTAGCATATTCTAAATGTTAATGATTGTAAAATAGGTTGAAAAATTGTAATTTTCAATCACATTTTATAGTTTTACATTATAAAGTACAAACATATAAACAAAATGATGAAACAATATTTCTTATTATTAAGCTTTCTATTTATTTCTTTTTTGAATTTGAATGCTCAAACCGCAGATCTTACAGGTTACGTGTTCGAAGCCAATAATCGTGGGTATTTGGGAATGGCAAAAGTGACTATTGTAGAAACAGGTTCCAATCCTGTCCCCTTAAAATTCGTTACAGATAAGGATGGGGAGTTTAAAGTTCAATTACCTATTGGGAAAGATTATCAAATTACAGTAGAAAAAGATGTTTTTGAAACTTGGAAACAACCGTTTTCTACCAAAGGGGTGAAAAAAGGTAAACAATTGTTCTTGAAAGTAGAAATGCAAAGAAAACCAGGATACCTTTTTGATGTGACTATTGCCGAAAAGCGAATGGATGAAAAACAGATTGCAGTAGATGCAATATCGGGGGCAAAAATCGAAATATATGACAATACCGATAAAAAAGAAGTGTTGGTCATTAATGGAAATAAAAATCCTGCTTTTAGTTATACTTTTGAACAAGGACATCATTATACGGTCATGATTCGAAAAGAAGGTTATTACACAAAAAGGATGGATGCCTACGTGAATGTCGATGGTTGTATCCTTTGTTTTGATGGAATTGACGAAATTCAGCAAGGACGACCCGAAGTTTCGGATAATTTGACAGCAGGAAATAAAATGGGAACTATCGTTTCTAATGTAGAATTGGTGCCTATTCAAATCGGAGCACCACTGACTTTGAAAAATATTCATTATGCTTCTGGAAAATATGATTTGGTCAATTCTGCAAAAGCAGAATTGGATAGAATCGCTTCAATGTTGAAAAATAATCCTTTTTTAGTAGTAGAAATTGGCTCTCATACCGATCAGGTTGGAAGTGATGAAAGTAATTATAAATTGTCAGAAAAGCGTGCTAGAGAAGTCGCGAAATATCTAATGGAAGTTTCAGAATTAGATGCTAGTCATATTAAATTTAAAGGATATGGAGAGTCCAAATTGTTGAAAAAATGTAAAAGATGTTCTAAGGCGGATTATGCAGCAAATCGAAGAACAGAATTGAAAGTAATTGACACAAAAGATGTAGATGTTTTTATGCAAAAGTCTTTAAAACGAATTCTTTGGGATGAAAATTTTGATTCTACCATTGAAAATCTTGGTGGAGAAGTGGTGA
Organism: uncultured Saprospiraceae bacterium; assembly: GCA_964579315.1. Lineage (GTDB taxonomy): Bacteria > Bacteroidota > Bacteroidia > Chitinophagales > Saprospiraceae > CAMZLN01. Next base: position 5,352 of record CAZOHX010000072.1, on the reverse strand, counting down.
TTGGGGCAGACGGCAAAATTCCAGATGATGTATTGAAAGATATTAAGAATGCTCCGAGTGTTGCAGATGTAACACCAACGCCATCTATTGTATCTACATCTTCTACCGAAACGCCGAAAGGTATTGAAGGTACTACTGTTTCCAATACGGTATTGCCTGTACGAACGGGGGCAATACCTACTCCTTATGATAATATCGTCATTGATCAAAATTATGATGGTGGAGAATTTGAAATTGTAGGGGAGGTGATTCAAAGAAAACCAAAAACACTCGATCCTAATTATTCGGGGTTTAAAATTCAATTTTATTCGGCTCCTTATGAATTACCACTTTCTCATAAGATATTTTCTAAACACGGGAATATTGTAGTTGAAAAAGATAAAAATGGGAAATTTATTTATTGTATAGGGGATTTTGATGATGCAGAAAATGCTAGTGATTTTTTAAATCATGTGATTAAACCTAAATATCCAAAGGCTAAAGTGTTGAGATTTGAGCATGGGAAAATGCTTTGATGAAGTAGAGTGTAGGAGTAAACTTTTTGTATGTTGGGTTGAGAGGATGAGACATTCCCAACTTCGTTGGGGATTGGTTGAGTGTTGCACTGTTGAGTTGTAAAGTTCTATTGTTTGGCTGTGAATTTGACTAAAAAAAATGCCGCACGTTTTCACGTACGGCTAAATTTAGTTAGTTTGATTCAGGTAAAGATTAAATTAAATGAACAAAATGTGGGAGTGTTCCGTATCTACACGTTCGTAAAAGTCACCAATAGTAAGAATTCCATCAATTTCATCGATTAAATCTTCTTTTTTCAACTTAAACATATCAACGGCTAGTTTACATGCCCATAAACTTACGCCTGAATCGGATAGGATTTCTAAAAATTCGCCTACGGGAGGCATGTCAAGTTTTTCCATTTCTTTTTTCATCATTTTGGTCGCCATCGCTTCCATTCCAGGGAGACCACCCAACATTGTAGGGATATGCATCGCAGGATTACCTACTGTAGCAGTATGTAGATGTTCAATTTTTTTCTTTTCGATGGCTTCAAGACCAAAGAAAGTGAAAAATATTTCAGCATCAATACCTTCCATTCTAGCTCCGTTTGCCATAATAAAAGCGGCATAAACGTTTTCGAGTGTTGCTTTTGAAAGGATAAATAAAATTTTATCAACTTTAGTATTTGCCATTTTTCTATATTTTTAGATACAACTTTTTGGTTTCGGAATTCCTGCAATCATTGTGGAAACTTTTAAAGGGCCACCAGGAAATAATTTGTAAAAATCCTTGATGTTGATAACGCCACTTTTTTTGATTCCACGTATAGATAGTGGCTCTTCTGCAAGATGTTTATCTTGTAAATATTGAATCACTTTCCAATGTTCGTCAGTCATTTCTATCCCTTTTTCTTTTGCGATTTCAAGACCAATGTCTTTTGTCCATTGAGAGAAATCTGTTAAATATCCTTGTTCGTTTACGGATACGGTGATATTGGCTAATGTCTTTTCCATGATATATGATTTAGGTTATTTTATTAAATAATTTTAAATTTATGTTTATGCATCTTCAAAGTGTTTTCCTTTCTCAGACATAGTAGCGGAGACAAATGGAATATGGATACCTTTTATAAGCATATTCCAATAAATCCATCTAAATGCCATTTTTCCCATGTGATTCATTCTGCTTTCTTTTAGTAAATTAAGGGGACCCACTCCAGGGAAAGGAAATGTTCCTTCCACAGGTTCATGTGTATAATTGAAATCAATCAAAAGTGCTTTTCCATGTCCTGTTTCAATGAAGCAATTGGCGTGTCCGTCAAATTCTTCTTTCAAAGGTTGTCCATTGATATATCTTAATATATTTTCTGTGAGAATTTCTGCTTCAAAATGGGCTACAGATCCCGCTTTGGATGCAGGTAAATTGGTCGCATCGCCAATGGCAAAAATATTTTCATGTGCAATGGTTTGTAAAGTGGCTTTATTGGTTGGAACAAAATTCATATCGTCGCCAAGACCAGATCTAAGTATCAATTCATCTCCCATATTTGGGGGAATTGTAACTAATAAATCATAGGGGACTTCTATATCTGCATAATCAATGATTTTATTATTTTCATAATCTACCCTTTCGATATTAAAATCAGTAACCTCTGTGATTCCTTTTTCTTCCAAGAGATAATGTAGTGCCTTGGTTGCTTTAGGCTTGGTAAATGCTCCATCTAGTGGGGTGACAAAAGTGATATCTACTTTATCTCGCATTCCTTTGTTTACGAAATAGCTATCGGCTAAAAATGTAAATTCTAAAGGAGCTACTGGACATTTAATCGGCATTTCTGAAATATGTACAACCATTTTACCGCCTTTCCATTCTCGTAGAAAGTTGCGGAGTGCTAATGATCCTTCATAGGTGTAAAAGTCGAAAATGTTTTTATGCCACATTGGCCCATCCATCCCTTCTACCTCGGCAGGGGCTATTTTTGTGCCTGTTGCAATAATTAGAATATCATAAAACAATGCTTCGTGTTCTGTTTGAACTTTATTCTTCTCTGGAAATATTTGTAGAATCTTTTCTTGGAGATATCTCACCCCTTTTGGAATGAATTTTTTCCCTTTCTTTTTAACTTGCTTTGGAGTGTAAGTATCAAAAGGTAAAAATAAAAAACCGGGTTGATAATAATGTGTTTTGTATTGGTCAACGATGGTGATTTTCCATTCATTTTTTGGCAATTGGTGAATCAAATGATTCGCCATCATTGTTCCTGATGTTCCTGCTCCTAAAATAACTAAATTTTTCATACGATCTATTTTTGTAATTGTATAATACAAATATAGATGTGATATGACTTAGTGGCTATGATAGGAATCAGTTGCTGAAGAAAGATTTATATAGGAAGTTATATGACAAAAGTCAATTGAGTTATGCTACATACGTTGGACATGTTATGAAACGCCTTCTCCTCCTATCTCTTCCATCAAGGGCATCAATTTCTCAATAGTTACATGATCCATAATTACAATCTTAAACCATTTCGGATTTTTATGATTGTCGGGTACTAATCCATATTTTTCGGCAGTTTCTTGCTTGATTTCTTCACTTCTTATGGTAAGAATATTTGAGTTTGGATGACGATAAAATTCAATATTTAAAGATTTTAATTGTTGACAAACCCATTCTGCTCTCTTTTGCAGAATAAATATCTTTTCTTTCCATGAAAATGGACCATGTTTAACCAATATCATCCAAACCGCGATGGCATTGGCTCCAGATCGACTCCCTATTAAAGTGAAATCTTCCCCTTCGACATAACTGGCGGATTGGGTATTGGCATATTGTATCAATCCTTTTCTAATCAAAAATATACCAGTTCCATAAGGTGCCTGAGCCATTTTATGTGCATCCAAAGTAAAAGACGAAATATGTGGATTTTGAAAGGTCAATTGGTCATCATTTTCCGTGAAAGGATAATAAAATCCCCCAAATGCGCCATCAATATGCAATTTGAATTTCAAATCCATTTCGGTCAATATATCTGTATAATGAGCTACATTATCAACGGATCCAAACATGGTAGTCATCATATTGCCGACAACAATAAAAAACTTCTTTCCAGCTAGTTTTGCCTTTAAAACGGTATCTTTTACAGATTGCTTAGAAATTTCACGAGTATTTTTATCAACAGGTACTTTAAAAACATCTAAAACAAATACATTTCCAGCCTTGTCCATCGAATAATGACTATCTTCGCTACATAAAACACAAATTTCATTTCTATCCGCATTTTCTTCTGCCTGAAAGTAATTTCTATAAATCCAAATGGCTTGTAAATTGGCTTCCGTCCCTCCAGATGCAATATATCCATCTTGTTGATTCAATGCTCCTTTCAAAATAGCAACCGAACAGATTTTAATGACTTCTCGTTCAATGGCATGTGTCCCATTGAAAAAATGCTCTGATTTGCCAAGCGTATGACATCCTATATGATTTGGATTTTGTACCATAGAATAGATAAATGGAGCATCATCTAAGAAGCTCACATCCTGAGAAAAGACCTTATCATCCAAATAGGAAGCAGGAATTCCTAAAATATTCTCATCTATATAATTGACATTCTTAGCTAAAGCGTCAAAGACAGTCTTTTTTATCTCACTTTGCTTTAACTTTTTCCAAACTTTATTCATAGTTCACTTACTTTTTTAACTTTTTCTAACGCCCTAACTTATTAACTTTCTAACTTTCTAACTTTCTAACTTATTAACTTATTTAAAAGTTCTAAAACAACAAACTACCAATCCTAACCATAGTAGCCCCCTTCCGAATCGCCAAAAGATAATCCCCCGACATTCCCATAGAAATTTCTTTAAAAGCAGCATCATTTATAAAAAAAGAAGATTTCAGCTCATCAAAATAATCCTTAATTTGTTGAAATTCATTTAAAATTTGATTTTCATCTTGGGTAAAAGTTGCCATTCCCATAATTCCAACGACTCGGATATTATTTAGTTTTTGATACTCAATACTATTTAAAATAAATTTTGCATCATCAAAAGTCATCCCCGTTTTAGTATCTTCTTGAGCAATTTTTATTTGGAATAAGACATCAATTTTTCGATTATATTTCGCTGCTTGTTTATTAATTTCTTTTAATAATTTTAAGCTATCTACCGAATGGATTAGCTGCACAAATTTAGCGATATATTTCACCTTATTGGTCTGCAATTGCCCAATTAAATGCCATTTAATATCCTTAGGGAGCGTTTCGTATTTGCCTACCAATTCTTGCACACGATTTTCTCCAAATGCTCTTTGATTTTGGTTGTAAAGTGCTAAAATCTGCTCGTTGCTACGTGTTTTTGATACTGCAATAAGTTTCGTATCTCCCAATTCTTTCCGAATCTTGTTGATCATTTTTTCTTTTTTACAAAGATTGAATTTTTTAATTGTTAATTGTTAATTATTAATTGTTAATTTTCTTCTAATCAAGATTTTTCTTCTTTGAGTAGATCTCATTAAAAAAGAAATAACCCACCACCTTTTTGAATTAGCAATTGACACATTTAGGATGATATATTCCTATAAGAAATCAACTCATCTTTTCATCTAATAGCCAACGAAGTTGGATATGCCTAATCACATCATCAATAAAATAAATTCACAATACTCTTCTTTTTTAAAACAATATTGTTATATTGTGAAAGTTTTTAATCAATAACCCAAAAATGAAACCATTTATTAGATATATAATGTCTTGCCGTCTTGCCGTCTTGCCGTCTTGCCGTCTTATTCTATATCTAAACATCTAAAATATTGTAAGGTGGATCTCCATTACTTGTGGAATCCACCTTTTTTATGACT
>CAZOHX010000071.1:0-8778 GCA_964579315.1 uncultured Saprospiraceae bacterium | reverse complement strand
GAATCACTCTTTCAATCCATTACGCTTCTAATTCCAAGGCTTCGTCACTTGGACGACCATGCTTGATAAATTCAATAATAAACAGTGTAATACCCGTACTAAATAATGTAGCCATGATGATCAACACCCAAAAATGCACTTCGATTTCCATCTGAACTTCCATAAAATTCATCTTCATTTTTCTTTCTAAATACACTTGAGCTACCCCCGCAACTCCGAAAGCCACAGTCATTCCAATCATACCAATATTTGCTAACCAAAATGCTAATCGACCTCTCGCACTATCATAAAATTTACGTCCCGTCAAATTAGGTAAAGCATAACTTATAATTGCAAAAACAATCATTGCATAAGCTCCCCAGAATGCTAAGTGACCATGCATTGCGGTTACCAATGTACCATGTGTATATATATTGGTCTGAGGTAAAGTATGTGCGAAGCCAAGCAAACCTGCTCCCATAAATGAGACAATGGCAGAACCTAACGTCCAATAAAGTGCAATTTTATTTGGATGCTTTTTCTCGCCTTTTCTATACATATTTACTGCGAATAATGCCATAGCCAAGAAAGCCAAAGGCTCTAATGCAGAAAAAATACCACCTACAATTAACCAAATTTTATTGACTCCAATATAGTAATAGTGGTGACCTGTACCTAATATTCCTGATAAAAAGGTTAATCCTACAATTACGTACAACCACTTTTCAATTACTTCTCTATCCACTCCAGTCAATTTAATCAATAAGAAAGACAAAATACCTCCCATAATCAATTCCCATACACCTTCTACCCAAAGGTGAACAACCCACCATCTAAAGAATGAATCCAATACTTGACTATCGAAATCAATCATACCAGGAAGATAAAGTAATGCTGCAAATAACAATCCCATACTAAGAACCAAAGCAGTTGTTGTTTTACGTTTACCTTTAAAAAGGGTCAATAAAATCAGCCCCATAAAAAGGAGCACATTCACCACTACCAGATAATCCAATGGTCTTGGAATTTCTAAAAATTTACGTCCTTCCCAATAATTCAAGTGATATCCGACAATCGCCACTACACCTACAACTGCTAGAGAAATCAATTGGACATAAGCCAATTTTACACTTACCAACTCATTTTGAGATTCTTCGGGAATAATATAATAAGCTGCACCCATGAATCCAGATAACAGCCAAACGACTAATAAGTTGGTATGAACAGCTTTGGCTGTATTAAATGGAATCCAATTGTGTAATCCATCCATTCCTGCGTGGGCAAATGCCATGATAAAACCATAGGTCAATTGCAAAACCAGTAATAACATACATAAAGCAAAAAACCAGTAGGCTACTTTTTGTGATTTATATTTCATTTTCTTAATGTTTAAAGTTTTTTAAATATATGAGTGAGTACTAAAATCCCAACATATAATGATCGTTTTATTTTGATTCTTTTGCCAAAGGAGAGACTACTCTATCAAAACCATTCAAGTCAATATGACTAATCCAATTTAAAAAAGCTATGACATCATCTGCTTCTTCATTAGACATTTTATATGCCACCATTTTTCGTCCATGTGGTTGCCACGGAATAGGTGACATTAATAGTGCTTTGATGTATCCTTCTCCCCTTCTCTGAATCACTTTGGTCAATTCTGGTGCGTAATAACCGCCCTCACCCAATATAGTATGACAGCCCATACAGTTGTTTCTTTCCCAGATGTGTTTTCCTCTGACAACTGCTTCTGTTAAATTTTCTTCGTGAGATTGATCCTGAGCTTTTGATAATGAGAACACAGTCAACCCAATAAAAATCAGGAAAGTAACAGCTGTTCCACCGAGAAAGAAGAATCGTGCTTGTTTTTTTGATAACATAATTGGTATTTTGTTTTAGTAAAAAAATAATAAAAGACTAATTAGTATTTTATATGGACAAATTTACAACTGACTTTCAGAAAAAAACATGATAATCGTCATTCGACATTATTTAGATTGCATCTAATTAATATGAAAGAAACTACAATAAATTTAATAAGGAATACTTAAATAAAAAGGAATGAAATTATGGCCGTTCAAAAATAAATTGAATTAATAAAAATTTATATACTTTTCATTTTCAACAATTTAACTAAAAACTAAGAATCTTTTAAAGATAAATACATTCCGTTTTCATCAATCTCATCTGACAATTCTTTGATGCTTTGTTTTTGAAATTTAGTCATCAATTTATCCTTAAATGGAGAAACTATATGATGCACGGGACAAGGATTTTTGTCACCACAACGAGGAAGCCCCATAAAACAGTGGCTGAAAACATCTTCTCCATCAATTTCGTGAAGAATCTGACAAGCATTATTCTTTAGATTTTCATCAGATAAATAAAAGCCGCCTTTTGGACCTTTTGTTGAGGAGACCAATCCTGCTTTTGCTAATTGTTGGAGTAATTTTGCGATAAAATATACTGGAATTTCTAATTCTTCACCGATAGTCTTAGCACTAAATTTAGTACTTTCATCTGATTTATCGGCTAAAAACAGCACTGCACGAACGGCGTATTTGGAAGCGTTTGATAGCATTATCATTAGGATTAATTCGATACAAAGATAATAAATATCTTTTTCTAAAAAAGAGTAATTGGTATTTTAATTAAAATAAGTGAGACATAGGGATGTGGACAAATTTAATATTTAAATGAATTAATCATTTTAGAGAAAAAAATTATAAAATTCCTTATTTTGGCGTCGAAACCATCCAACCAACTAAATAACAATATGAAAAGCAATGGTCTTATTTTTCAAAAAAACAGGTTTCCTTTTTGTTTTATCTTCCTGTTTATTTTCCCCTATTTTTAGTCAAACAGAAATTTGTTTCAATGGCAAAGACGATGATAATGATGGCTTGGTTGATTGTTTCGATCCTGATTGTTTTGAAAGTCCTTTTTGTGATAACTTTTACTATGGGCCAGATAGCCCGTGTAATGAACGACCTCCCGTTGTTTTTGATTTTGAAATGAGTTTAAAATGGCAAACCAAAGATGCATATTTCATTGATCAGAGATGCAATGCCTTTGTAGGTGATATGGATAGTGATGGCATACCTGATGTAGTTTCTAAAACAGGAGCTGGAGATGGTTTTATTCAAATTTTTGATGGTCAAACGGGTGAGATAAAGCAAAGTATTTCGGCTCTTGTTTCTCATCCCTTTTCAGAGCCTGCAATCGGAGACGTAGATGGAAATAGCAAAGGAGATATTTTTATCGTTGGAACGGGTGGCACATTGGCACGGTTCGAATATGGAAATCCTAATCCAATTTGGGTAAATTTTGCTCCAAATGCAACGGCAAATATCACTACAACACCACAATTAGCTGATTTTAATGGAGACGGCTATCCTGAAGTGTATGTCGGCAATAGAATTTTCAGTGCTATAACAGGGACTAGATTAACCATAGATCCGTCTCTCAATTCAGGAAAACACCCCAATATCAACGATCGATATTCCTTGGCTTACGATATTTTCAAACCAGGTGATCAAAAACCAAATGGAGGAACGTTTGGGACTGAAGCTCAAGGTTTGGAACTCATCGTCGGTAATCAAGTTTTGACCGTAAATCTAGGCAATGGTGCTCCTGATGGTGGTCAGTTGCGTATTGCATCTGAAATAAAAGGTGCTAATATCAACGATGGTTTTGTAAGTATCGCAGATCTTAATCAAGATAATCTTCCTGACATTTTAGTGTCTTCCAAAAACTATATCTATATTTGGAATCCATATACCCAATCACTCATCGCTCAACCCTATCAAACCATCGGTAACTCCTACACAGGAAGGGCATGTATTGGTAATTTTGACAATGATTCACAAATTGAATTAGGCGTTGTAAGTAGAGATAATTTAACCGTTTTTGATATCAATCTCAATAATAAAACTTTCGTGACTAAATGGAATAAATCCGTTGATGATAAATCTTCTCTCACTACTTGTACCCTTTTCGACTTTAATGGCGATAGTAAAAATGAAGTTGTTTATAGCGATCAAGAATTCTTGTATATTTTAGATGGGACTACAGGAGGAGAACTATCCAAGGTAGTTTGCAGAGCAGGCACTCGTACAGAATACCCCGTTATTGCGGATGTAGATACCGATGGTCATGCAGAAATTGTCATGACTTGCCAAAATCTAAATGGTCCAGCCAATAGTCGTCAATCCTATATCCGAGTCTATCAATCCAAAAATGACAACTGGATGCCTACTAGAAAAGTATGGAATCAACATGGCTATTTTATTACCAATGTCAATGATGATTTGACCATCCCCACTCAACAACAAAGTCATGTTGCAGGTCCTTTAAACGATATTTTCAATGGCTTTTTGATGCAATTATCACCCAAGGACATTAATGGAGACCCCATTCAACCTGTACCTGATGTTCAAGCAGTACAAATCGAAACAGATAATTCCAATTGTCCAGAATCTATCCTAGTGATGGTGCAAATTGATAATATTGGAGAATCCAGTTTTCCAATTGGGATGCCAATTTCCATTTATAAAGAAAATCCATTTACGGACTCGCAAGCCACACTCCTTGAAACCCAATTTATTTCAGAAATAATAGTCAATGGAACCTCCAAAAACTTCACTTTTCAGATAGATAGTATCGTAGGATTACCTGCTGATATTTATGTTGTACTCAATGACAATGGGAGCTTATCCATTCCTTTTAGTCTAGATGATTTTCCAAATACAAATACCATTGAATGCGACTATTCCAACAATATCATCCATCTTTTGATGAGTTGTACCGAAATTTGTGGCAACGGAATCGATGATGACAATGATGGATTGACAGATTGTGAAGATCCTGATTGTGCCGTACCTGGAAGTGAAATAAACATTTCCCTTTGTCCATCTGACACTTACGATTTTAATGGCATAATGATTTCAGAAGCAGGCATTTATTATGATACCATTCCTTCATCTCTAGCGATGTGTGATAGTGTTATTACCTTGACGGTCACCAAAAATGAACGATTTTTTGAAAACTTAAGTGAAAGTATTTGCGAAAATGAATTTTACAATTTTGGCAATCAAATGCTTAATCAATCAGGAATTTATACAGATTCTAGTAAAACCATCTTTGGATGTGATAGTATTACAATTTTGAATCTAAAGGTAACTCCAATACCCTTGACTCAAATTTCAGAACAAATATGTGAAGGAGATTTTTATGCATTTGGTGGAAATAATTATAATTTCGCTGGACAATATTTTGATACCATTCAAATTGAGAATCATTGTGATAGCATCGTACAATTAGATTTGATTGTAAATCCAGTTTTTTCAATCAAAATAGACAAAACCATTTGCGAAGGCAGTAATTATATCTTTGGAAATCAAACGATTACCCAATCTGGGACTTATACTGAAATTTTTAAAACGAAAGAAAATTGTGACAGTACCGTTACTTTAAATTTAACCGTTTCAAATCAAAGCATAACCAACATAAGTGAAAGTATTTGCAGCCATGACACCTATTTTTTTGATAATCAAAATCTAAATTCATCAGGACAATATGAGCAACATCTAAAAACTATTCAAGGCTGTGATAGTATCATCCTTTTAAATCTTGATGTCATTCAACCAATTACTGTCCATATAAATCAATCCCTTTGTCAAGGAGATGAATATCCATTCAACAACCAAAATCTTACAGAATCAGGCAATTATTCCGCTACTTTTGAAAGTGCAGCTGGATGTGATAGTATCGTTTTATTAAACTTAGAAGTAAGACAAAATATTGAAATAAATAAAGAGAAAAATCTTTGTGATGGAGATAGTATTGAAGTCAATAATACCTTTTATGACACCGCTGGCAGCTACGATATACAAATGCAAGCATCATCTGGTTGTGATAGTATCATTCATCTCATCATTCATACAGGAAATTCATCCATACATGAGATTACAGAAGAAATATGTGCAGGTGCATCTATTGATTTTTATAATCAAACCCTTTTTACAAGTGGAGATTATCAAAAAGATTACCTAACAGCAACAGGATGTGACAGCAGCATTCTACTACATTTGATAGTACATGAAAACGTATTTACAACCATTGATACCTTTCTTTGTTTTGGCGGAGTATTCCCCCTTGGAAATAGCAATTATCATGAAAGTGGCGTTTACGAAAAACGTTTTAGAAGTCAATATGGCTGTGATAGTATTGTAAGTTTACATCTAGAAATTGAAAATCAATTAGAACATCACATAAATACATCAATTTGTGAAGATGAGGCATTTGAAATAGACGGACATGTTTATTCCAAAGCAGGAGATTATGAATATCTTTTGTCATCGAAAAAAGGATGTGATAGCACCATATATATTCATTTAATTCAAAATGAAAATTATGAAAATACCATTCAAAAAGAAATTTGCGAAGGAGAATTTATAGAAATTGATCAAAAGAAATATACCGAAACAGGGCAATATACAATTCCATACACAAGTATTTCAGGCTGTGATAGCATTTTACATCTAAATCTGACCGTATTTCCAACTTATTTTGCGTCAATGACCGAATCTATCTGCCCCAATGACACTTTTACTTTTTTAAATAAAGCATATTTTAAAGAAGGGATTTATGAAATTGAGTTGCAAACCGAACAAGGATGCGATAGTATCATTGAACTCCAACTCCAAGTGTATCCAACATCCAATGTAGCTATTACTGGAGTAAAACCCTTTTGTTTAGGAGAATCAATCACCTTGAAAGCTACCAAAAATTTCAAAACCTATCTATGGAATAATGGAAATTCAGAAGCCAATATCATTACAAATCAAAGTGGCAACTACTCTGTAACTGTCAGTGATGATAATGATTGTACAACTTCGTCTTCAGTTTTTGTAGATCCCCCTATTGAATTAATGCCTCATTACTCAACCCAATCTCCCTATTGTTTAGGAATGGATGACGGATTCATCAAAATTGACAGTATTTCTGGTGGCATGCCGCCCTACATTATTTCATTTGATGGACAAAATTATGAAAATCAACAAGAATTTACAGATTTGCCGCCAGGGGACTATCCCATAATAATCTCTGATGGAAACAAATGTATCTCAGAATTAAACATCACACTCTCTGTACCATATCTATTAGATTTGGATTTAGAAACAGATGTAAATTTAAAATTAGGAGATTCTATTCAATTATTTGCAACCCCTAATTTTGATGCGAAATATGTAATTTGGACACCCACTACAGGACTCAGTTGTGGTGACTGTCAAAATCCATATGTCAAAATTGACCAAGATATAATCTATACAGTTACGGCTTATGACCAATTTGGTTGTTTGGCAGAAGGCGAACTTTCTCTACGAGTCATCAACGAACACAACGTCTATATTCCAAGTGGATTTACTCCAAATGGAGATGGTATCAACGATATTTTTACCGTTTTTACGGATGTAAACATCAAAGAAGTTGAAATTTTAGAAATTTTTGACCGCTGGGGCAATAAAGTATTCACACAGCAACACTTCCCTACCAATGAAATTGAGTATGGATGGGATGGCACTTTTGATCATGAAGCCATGAATCCTGCGGTTTATACGTATTATACTTATGTGGTGTTTTTAGATGGGAAACGATGGTTGTATGAGGGGGATGTTACTCTTTTACGATGATCTTTTTAGTTATTAGTATTTCAGTTGTAAGTAGTGCTTGCAAAACTTTTAGCTTGTAAATTGGTTATTCTAAAAAACTATGCAATATGTTTGAAAAATGGAAGAAGAAATCAATTTTTGGAAAAATAAGTGATATTATTTTTATTGTATTTCTTGCAGCAATGTTTACCCCTACGGGACGAATGACCATTGGTGGTTGGGTGAATCGTTTGACTGCACAAATAAGAAACCCAAGTAAAATTGAGGGGATATCTCTTCAAGATTCAGACTATAACTGGCAATTGGAAGGTACAAATGGACAACAAATCAACTTATCAGATTACAAAGGGAAAGTGCTGTTTGTGAATGAATGGGCGACATGGTGTCCGCCGTGTGTGGGCGAAATGCCAGAAATTGAAGCATTATATCAAAAATTTAAAGATAATCCTAATATTAAATTTTTGATGATTTCCAACCAAGGGATTCCATTAATCAAAAATTTTATTCAACAAAAGGGGTTTTCTTTTCCTGTTTATTCTGCTCGATCTAGTGCTCCTAAACCGTTTCAATCCAAAAGTATCCCTACTTCGTTTTTGATTTCTAAAACAGGTAAGATTGTGATTCAGGAAACGGGCGCTATGAATTGGGGTGGAAGTAAGATGGAGAAGATTGTGAATGAATTGATTGAATAGTGAAAGTGGAGCAGTTGAGTCATCCCCAACAGCGTTGGGGATTGTTGAGTGCTTTGCGTTGAGTGCTGATTGGGGATATTTATTATCTTCCAATTTTTCTTTTGGCGAGGCGTAAATGGAGATGGGGCAGGTTATGTTTTTCCTTCTTTTAACCCAAAATTGATTCCAAGGGCACCGCTGCTTACGAGGAGTAATGACTTAAAACTCCAACGGAGTTCACTTAAATTAACCCCGAATAAAATTCGGGGATTTTGCCAATCCTATCCAAAGAAAAGCATAGCAAGTCCCATTGGAATTTGCAACGAAGTCAAAGGGGAAATTGGAAGTTTTTCTAACGAAATGCTCCTCCCCCATAATAATCCTTCCAATTTTTCTTTTGTAATACTTCGTTAGAAATTAAGCTATAATTTTAGAGTAGCCAATAGCAAAACCTT
>CAZOHX010000070.1:0-8805 GCA_964579315.1 uncultured Saprospiraceae bacterium | reverse complement strand
ATTTACCCCCATAATTTCCATAGCGTCTATATGCTCTTTTTGACGCATACCTCCAATCTCAGCAGCAATATTCGACCCCACTTTTCCTGCCAAAACTAGACAAGTGATCGTTGGAGCCAATTCAATAATCGTAATATCTCTTACAATATATCCCACATAATATCTTGGCACCAAGGTACCATCCAATTGATATGCAAATTGCACCGCTGTCACTGCCCCAATAAAAACAGCAATCAAACCCACAATCACCAAAGAACCTACGCCTATATCGTACATCTGTCGAATCGTCTCCTTATAGTACATTCTCATTTTCTCGGGCTTACTAAAAACCGTTCCAAGAAAAATAATGTATCTTCCAAAACTTTGTAAAATATTGAATTTCATTTATATAAAAAAATTTGACAACTGACAAAATATGTATTCTTATTCGTTTTTTTAATACTTTTGATTCAGAAATCCGTGTGATAATTCTTGTCCGATAACCAGAAAAAATAAACATATCTCCAAAATAAATCCAAAAATAACGTAATTTTGAATAATCTTTTATAAAATCTCAATTAATTAAATTTTTTAATATGTCAAAACGAGTGGTAATAACAGGTGGAACCAAAGGTATCGGGTGGGCAATCGCCAATGCTTTCGCAGCAGAAGGCTTTGATATTGCACTTTGTTCAAGAACAAAATCTGATTTAGATCATCGAGAAACAGCACTACTTGCCGTATATCCAGATATTGATGTTTTGACAAAAGTGGTAGATATGAGCCAAAAAGATGAAGTCAAGGACTTTGGTGATTTCATCACAAAACATTGGGGGCATGCTGATATTCTGGTAAATAATGCTGGTTTTTTTGCTCCAGGAGAAATTAGCAATGAGCCAGATGGTATATTAGAATCCCAAATGGATATTAATCTTTACAGTGCATATCACTTAACAAGAAAATTGTTACCCAAAATGAAAGAGCGAAAAAGTGGACAAATTATCAATATTTGCTCCATCGCAAGTAAAATTGCTTATCCAAATGGCGGTTCTTATAGTATTTCTAAATTCGCAATGCTCGGATTTACAAAAGTGCTTCGAGAAGAAATGAAAGATAAAGGCATAAGGGTTACCGCCATTCTACCAGGGGCTACTTGGTCTGACTCTTGGAAAGGGGCAGAGTTACCCGAAGATAGAATCATGCAAGCTAGAGATATTGCTAAAACGGTCGTAGCTACTGCATTGTTAAGTCCTAATGCCGTTGTTGAAGAAGTTATTATCCGACCTCAATTAGGAGATCTTTGATAATTTCAAACGCATATAATCTGCCTTTCTTTTTTAAAAAATCCATAAATAATTATGTCAAAATATATAAATTATAAGCCTGTTAGATTCAAGCATGAAGAAGTACAGCAACGAGCATACGATTTTTATAAATTTATGGATAAAAGACGATCCGTTCGGGAATTTTCAAATCGTCCCATTGCTAAAGAAGTTATAGAACATATAATATTAACTGCATCTACTGCTCCATCAGGTGCCCACAAACAACCCTGGAAATTTTGTGCCATTTCAGATCCCTTGTTAAAGGCTAGAATCAGACAAGCTGCTGAAGAAGAAGAGTTTACTAACTACCATGGTCGTATGAGTGATGAATGGCTCAAAGATTTAGAAAAATTTGAAACGGACTGGAAAAAACCATTTTTAGAACATGCACCATGGCTTATTGTAGTTTTTAAAGAAACTTATGAGATGGATGGAGATGAAAAACATAAAAATTATTATGTAAATGAATCGGTTGGAATTGCAACAGGTTTTTTATTAGCAGCGATTCATAATGCTGGACTTGCTGCACTCACACACACACCAAGTCCGATGGCTTTTTTGCAAAAAATATTAAAAAGACCCACCAACGAGAAACCATTTTTACTGATTCCTGTTGGTTTTCCTAGTGATCATCCTACCGTTCCTGATTTGAGTAGGAAAAAAATAGATGATATTGCTTGTTTTCATCTACCTTCGGAATAATACAGTTTTGATATTTATTCAAAGTGGAAAGATCAAATGGCAAATGATATTGTACCGACAATCAGCATACTTCTTTGAAAAAAATAAAAAATATGCTCCATGAACCCCCCTAATTTATTAACTTTACAAAATTACGCATCACAGATAAATACCGTTAATCGTGAATTGGTGGAATAAAATAAAACTACATCCAAGGTTTATTAGGACCGTAAATTGGGAATTTTGGCCCACAAAAAGTTTTTGGTTCCCATTATGGGTCTATGGTCCCATTATGGCTATCCGATCGGGACATCCATGCTATTTCACGGCTGCCAATCCAGGAATATATACGGGTGGTTTAGGATTTGAATCCAAATTCAAAACATTAATGCTCATTCCCCAAGCACTTCGCCCAAAATCTATTATTATATCCAGACATTCTGATTTCAATGAAATTCCAAATATTTTAACAAAAAACAACATTAAATATCCTGTAATTGTAAAACCCGATATTGGTTTTCGGGGTGTTTTGGTAAAAAAATGTAATAATTTTGAAGAAGTTGTCCATCATCTATCAAAAAATCCCATTGATTTCATTATCCAAGATTTTATTGATGCTGAATCTGAGTTTGGAATTCTATATTACCGATTACCTGGTTCAAAAAAAGGACACATAACGTCTATTACTACAAAAGATTTTCTGTTTGTAATAGGCGATGGAATATCTAGCGTTATAAAATTGATGCATCAACAAAATCGTACTATTTTACAAATTGAACGCATCGAAAAGACCAATCCCGAATTATTAAATTACATCCCCAAAATAGGAGAAAAAGTATCCTTAGGAGAAATTGGGAATCATTCAAAAGGAACAGCTTTTTTAAATGGCAATCATTTGATAAGCAAGCCATTACATGATGTATTTGATAAAATAAGTCCACAAATTAAAGGCATTTTTTATGGACGATTTGATATTAAAGCAAAAAATATAGCCGCTGTAGAAAATGGAGATTTTAAAATTATTGAAATTAATGGTCTATTTGCAGAACCCACCCATATTTATGACCCCAACCATTCATCCTATTTCAAGGCTGTTTCCACTATTCTAAAACATAGTGCGATTGTACGCAGAATTGCAGTTATAAATCATAAATTAGGCACACCCTACATGCCATTTTTTGAAATGATGAAGCATATCAAAAAACTCAAAAAATATCTCAAATTGGTACAGTGCCTTGACAAGGAAGAAACTTGCGAAACTGATGAAACACCGTTGAGTTATTATTAGAAAATTGTTTTTTTCAACAAATCAATCTTATCTTTGGTGTCAATGAATGCACTGACTCGATTTTTGATACGATTTAGTTTTATACTACTTGGCTTTTCTATGCATGGTCAAAATGGGCGACCTTGTCATACAACGTTGGGCACGGCAGAGGGAATTCCGAGTCCAGAAACCTACTACGCCATGCAGGCAAGTGATGGAAAGATGTGGTTTGGCACAGATAACGGTGCATTTTCCTATGATGGGTATGAAATAAAGAGCTATTCCAATAAAAAAGGTTTAAATAATTCAGTCGTTTTCCAAATTTCAGAAGATCACAAACACCAATTATGGTTCAATACCATGTCTGGAAATGTCTATACCTATTCTGAAAAAGATGATAGTTTTATTCCATATAAATATAATCATATTTTAAAATCCGCCATTCATAATTTAAAATTTGCACAAGACATACAATATGATTCAAAAACAAAAACACTTTATTCTATTACAAATAACAAAGGTATTTTTAGAGTAGATAGCGTAGGGAATCTTTTTCATTTTAATTCCATTGAAAAAAATATTTTAGATGAATTAAAAAAAGATAAAAATCTATCTCTAGACACTATTTATGGTAAAAATCAACAAAAATTAATAGTCGAAATAAAAGGAGATTTCAAGATTAGGCGGTATTTTTACTTACATACCATTTTCCCTTATTTTCAAGTGATGGATTTCAAGACCGATGAATCCTTAATTTTAGAAAATAGTACCAAACTTTCCTATGTCTTCCAAAACCAAGTCCAATGGACAAAGGAACTCCCCTTTGTTTCAAGCATAATTAATTACAAAGATGGAATTTTCTATTTTCCCACTATTTTTCATAAGGGATTATTGACGGCAAGTTTAGATGATATTAAAAATAATAATTTTCATACATTAATCCCTGATATTTCATCATCTTTCATCAAATTTCAAGGTAAAAATAGTTTTTGGCTTTGTACTCAAAACGATGGAATATTCTATTTTCCCAATGATAAGATTACGATATGTGCTGACCCACAATTACCAACTCATTTGAATCTTAGATCCATATTCAAAAGTAATAACAAAATATTTATTTCCGACATTTTAAATAGAGTTTATGAGATTGACTTTGATACTCATAAAATTAAAAATTATCATCAAGTACCCCAAAGAAGCAACAATCCCAATGATTTATATTATGATGCTACAAGGAAAACATTGTGGTATGGTCCCTATTATTATCAAAACGACCAATGGAATCTAGCAATTGGAAAGAAAAAGGAATATTCCATATCAGGGTATTCCAAATCTCAAATAAGTCAAGATTCAAATACATTATTAATAGTTGGAAAAAACAACTTTGGGAAGATAAATCTTGAAACCCATTCATTTTCATTTCTTTCTGATGAAGATTCCGATTATTTGGATCGAACACTTTGCATTTTTGAAGATACCGAAAATCATTTATGGATTGGCAACACAAAAGGGCTGTTTCTTTGGAAAAACAACCATGCCGAAAAAATAGACTTGCCAATACTAAATACACGGATTGAAGATATAAAGCAATTACAGGACAGCACACTTGTGATTGCAACCAAAGGAGATGGCATTGTATTATTGAAAAACCAACACACACAATCTATCACCATCGAAGATGGACTTACCTCTGATTTAATTGAAAATATTGCCATAGATAGTTCAGGCAATATATGGGTAGGTACTATGAGAGGGCTAAATTATATTGAAATAAATGAAAATACGCCCCGAATTCAGAATATTACGATTGATGATGGGTTACCAACCAATGAAATCTATAAAATAATTCCAGGAGATCCTACTTGGATAGCGACATCTAAAGGATTGGTAAAACTAGAAAATTTATCTTATCATTCAAAAATCAAAAAGCCCATAATTAACAAGATTTATTCAAATGATGAAATTCAAATAAATAAAACCCAATTTGATTATAATCAAAACAATATTTTCATCTTTTTCTCAACCATTGATTACAACCTAAGAAATCACTTAGAATATCGATACCGCTTGAATCCTACATCCACTCATTGGATTAAAACCAACCACAGAAAAGTTCATTTATTGGGCTTGTCTCCCCAAAAATACCGTTTTGAAGTTCAATCAAAAAATAATTTGAATATTTGGAGCCCATCCACGATATATGATTTTAAAATAAACAAACCCTTTTGGCAAACATGGATTTTTACAATTTTTGTAATTTTACTTACATCAGGAATTGGTTTTTGGTATTTTCTGAAACTAAAAAGAGAACATTTATTAACCCAAAGGATTGCGGAGCTTGAGAAACAAGCACTTCAAGCACAAATTAATCCCCATTTCATCTTTAACGTACTCAATGCCATTCAAAGTAGTATGCTTCAAAATGATATTGAAAAAGCGAACAGGCATTTATCTCGTTTTGCAAAACTGATAAGATCCACACTTCATTTTGTAACTGCACCCTACATTACTTTAGAAGAGGAAATTGAGTCTCTAAAAAACTATCTGTCGATTGAACAAATGAGATTTGAAAATGCCTTTGATTTCACCATGAATGTAAATACAAATCCACCGCCCCATTCCATTTATATTCCGCCAATGATTATTCAACCATTTGTAGAAAATGCAATACAACATGGTATTTCAAGCAATTCAAAAAAAGGTAAAATAACTATTTCCATGATACTTGAAAATGATTTTCTATTAGTAAAAATAACAGACAATGGGATTGGAATATCAAATACAACAAATCAATCAGATCACCCTTCTGTAGGGATGAGTATCACCAAAAGGCGTTTAGAATTAATCAATGGGAATGAAAAAAATAAAGCATTTGTCCAAATTATGGATAGTAAAAACAATTCGAAAACAACAGGGACTATTGTTCAATTAAAAATTATGATAAAAAAATAGAGTAACGGTTTCCCATTACTCTATATTTTGTCATCCTGTGAAATCTACATATGGATTAAAGTACCTTTATGCTTATTTGTTTTTGTGTTTATTTGTGATGTTTCATAGTCTGACTTATTTCGTTCAAAGATACTGATAATTAACATAAGTTTGATGAGTTGTTTATTATTCAAACCTTTTCGCTTATTATTTGGTCAAATATTTGAATTATTTGGTTTTCAATTGTATCATTGTCATAATTTAAAGCCAAATATTCAGATATGAAATCTATCAAAGTAATCATTATCGATGATGAAATGCCTGCAATAAAAGCCATCCAATCATTATTGGGAAGATTTTTTCCCGATATATCTTTGGTGTATAATGCCACATCTGTTCAAGATGGTTTTCAGCTTATCAGAAAAATTCAACCCGACATTGTTCTACTAGATATAAAAATGAGAGATGGAACTGGATTTGATTTACTAAACAAATTTGATAAAATAGACTTTTCCATCATTTTCATTACGGCATTTGATGATTTCGCATTAAAAGCCTTTCAATATAATGCATTTAATTACCTATTAAAGCCCTTAGATATTGATGATTTCGTAAAAGTATTTGACAAATGCCTACAACAAACTATTGCGCTCATTAAACCTAATTTGCCCGTTTTAATGGAATCTATTCAACAAAAAAAACTAAAAAAAATAGCTTTCCAGTTAGCCGACGAAATTATTTATGCAAATTTAGATGATATCAACCTTATTCGAGCTGATATAAATTATAGTGTTGTACATTTTGCCAATCAAGAAACCATTCTTACCAGTAAATCCTTGAAAGAGTATGCAAAAATTTTACTACCACCCTATTTTTTCAGACCGCATCAATCCTATTTAATTAATATGCTACATGTCAAGAAATATGTCAAAAATGATGGAGGCTATATCTTGATGGCCAATGATATTCGTGTAGCGATATCCAGAAGAAATAAGGTTGCTTTTTTAGAATTGTTAAATAAACATTGATTTTTCACAAACAGATACGTTGAAGATATTCCTTTTCAAGAGTATCCGATGAATGGCTACAATTTCTTAGCCTTAAATTTACCATCATGTACAATTTTTTCACTCTTTTCAAGTGCATTAACACCTGTAAAAGAAAATGTTCCTTTGATAAATGTATCCGTCACTTCAGTAATCACGATACTTCCTGACCCCATATTGGTTGTACTGATCCAAAAATTGGCACCTTCGGAATAAGAAATAGAGTTGCCTTCAACCTTATCGCCTGTCAAAAAAGTAGCGACAGATGGTTGCCCCTTGATGTTAATTCCGATTTTGAATCCATCTTTATCGATACCATTTATAGTGAATAGGTCTGTTTGACTGGTCAATGCACTCACTAAAGGAGCTGAATCTGCGGTAAATGCTTCTGAACCAATTTTAGCAGTCATGTAAAAATCGGTATTTTCTGATGGAATTGTGTCTGGCTCTTTTTGGCATGATGCGAATGCCAATGCTAGGCTAAAAATGAATAATACTTTGAGAATTTTCATAAGATGGTTTTTTATTTTAAAATGAAATAACTGATTTCATATTCTATTTATTATCAATCGGCACCTGAAAAGTCAAACAATACTGATGAAACGTATTCGTAACAAAAGTATTAAAATATCCATAAGGAGCAATATTTATATCATCTTGCAACCAAAATACTTCAGGACATAGAATCAATTTCTTTTGTAATATCCGTCCCAAATCAAATGCCAACGGATACATTCTCCCCTTCTTTTTGATATTTTTCACAACGATGGTGAAAAATCCACCAGGTTTAAGATGCTTGATGATTTTGAAATATATTTTGGTCAAGTCCTCCAAAAAAGCTTCGTAATCTTCGATATTTCCAAGATCATTGGTTTCTTCTGAATAGTTAGTTTGTAGTCCTTTTTTACGTCGTTTTGCTTGATTTTCTGCCCCTTTCATATTGAGCATATCCCAGTATGGCGGTGATGTAATGATGTAATCGAAGGTTGGAAAATCTCGTTTTGTAATCTTTCGAGCATCTTTATTTTTGATGGAAAATTTTACTGTTTTGTACTCAAAATCTTCGTTTGAAACCAAATTTTCTAAACGAGTTTCTGCTATTTCTTGGAAAAAAGGGCTCAATTCTGTTCCATATCCATTTCGCCCAGATTGAAGTGCTGCAAACTGAGTAGATGCAGTTCCAGACATAGGATCAAATACATTTTCCCCTTCTTTAGTGAAGTATTTTAAAAAAATATGGATCAATTCTTCAGGATATTTGGCGGGATGTAATATTTCATCTTTTGAACGACGTTTAGGCTTGAGAATAAACCAATTAGAATGGGGTATTTGGTCATAAATGGGTACTTTTGAAGCTATATTTTGCTTAAAAAACTGTTTATTTTCCAACATTCTTTTACTACCGATACTTATTTCATCCTTTCGGAAATACAGTGCATAATAAAAATTGTTTTGCACAGGAAAAGTACCTTCTTTTATTTTTATATCTTCATTCTTAGGCAAACACCCCAACTTTTCATCCCTAGGAGTCAAAACCTTTCTTACTGTGAAATAAAAATCCCAAGCAATTGGATGA
>CAZOHX010000069.1:0-8955 GCA_964579315.1 uncultured Saprospiraceae bacterium | reverse complement strand
GGATTAATTGATGCAGGAGATACGCAGTTGGGATCTTTTAAAGAAGTAGGACCTATTGCTGCGGGTCAAAGTTTGGCCGTAAGCCATAGTTTTGTATCAAGTATTAGTGCTAGTTGTCATATACTTGCACAAGTGGATGTAAGTGCTTCTGTTGGAGCAGGTTGTGGGGTTATGACTCAAGTTTTAGATAGACCTAGATTATTAAATGCGGGAGATGATATTTTGGCTTGTCCCAATGGGAATGATATTAATGAAACCCTTGGTAAAGGATGTAGTGGAACTACTTATTCATTTGAGTGGACTTCTATTCCAGCAACTGCAATTAGTTATCTATCTGCTACAAATATTGAAAACCCTGTTTTGAATATACCAGGTAATCAGGTTACTTTAGATACCATGACATTTATTTTAAAAACAACAGGTATGTTTTGTGGAACAACTACAGATAGTGTTGTTTTAAGAATAGCTCCTTGTCCATGTACACCTGTCCATGTTACGAGTACAACCATTATTGAAGCAGATTGTGGAAGTGACAACGGAAGTGCATATATCAATATTGATGGTATCGGATTGGATTATGAATTTAATTGGACACCAGATGTTGGGGTTGCTACAGCAAATGGGCAACAACGAGGAAACTTGCCAGCAGGCGTTTATAAAGTGGTTGTAAAAAATCCTATTTCTGAAATGTGTTCTGATAGTGTGCAATTTACTGTAACTACCAAAAATGGTTCAATTTCGACTTATACGATGTCCCCTGCTTCCTGTGATGCGGCAGATGGAAGCATTACATTTGATAGTACTCAATATCAATATAAGTGGTTTGATGCTTCGGATTTATCTACAAGAAATGATTTAGCTGCAGGAGATTATTACGTTACGGTTACGGATTTAGCTGCAAATTGCACTACTGTTCAAAAAGTAACGATAGATACAGAAAACACGCTAGAAGTAATAGCCAATACCGTAAAAGAACCAGATTGTGCCACGGCAAATGGAGAAGTGAATTTGACGGTGAATAATGGCACTGGCACTTATTCTTATTTATGGGATGACTCGAATACTACTGCATCCCGAACAGATTTGGCAGCAGGTATTCATAAAGTTACGGTTACAGATACGGGAAGTGGATGTACCAGTGAGTTTGTGTTTGGATTGACAGATAATGTTGCAAAAGCAAATATTACGGTTTCGGATACGTTAAATGTTAAATGTACGAATCAGGCTGATGGTGGAATTGTGTATTCTATTGAGTATGATGCTGCTTTTGTGGCACCAGCGGATACCATATTTACCAACGGTATTGATACATTTGAAAATAATCAATTGCCGAAAGGGGATTATTGTATGACCATAAGAGATGCCAATGGGTGTCTTGCAGGAACAACCTGCTTTACCATAACGGAACCTGATGAACTTAGCTTGAAATTTGTAGTAGTTCCAGTATGTACAACGGATGGAAGCGTTGAAGTCTTGGTTGACGGTGGTACTGCACCCTATACTTACGATTGGGCAGATTTGGCTGGAAGTGATGATCCTGCTCAAAGAACATTTAGCGTAGCAGATACTTTTGATCTTACCGTTACGGATGCAAATAATTGTTTCATCCAAGAACCAAAATTAATTGTACCTAATTGTGATAATCCTTGTGATATTGTACCAGTAGATACCTTGCATGTAGATGCTATGACGTGTGAAGGGCTACAAATGGTATGCTTAGAAGATAATTCTCGTTTTGAATTTATGACCATGGATGTTAGCATTGATGGAGTATTATATACTGATAATTTTGAATCCTGCCGAAGTGATACGGTTCATTTTTATACTTACAACCTTTTATATAAACACGGAGATGAAGGACCATACGAATTGAAAGAATGGGTGGTTGGAACAGATACTTTTTCAGGTACATTTAATAATATCACAGAATTGGTTGATTTAATGAAAACCAAAGATCCATTAGGAAATTGGGAATTGAATGCAACTGAATTGAGAATTATGGGTGGTCAACATGACGTTTTTTACGGAAAGTTAAAAACTATAGCACATAGTCCTAATCCTACGATTTCGGAAGATTTGAATTATGATCAGATGATTAGATCCGTTGGTGTAAAATTATGGATGTCTATTGGCAATCACGAATTAATAGTCGATAACAAAATGGGCTGTGTAGATACCGTACAAGTTATTGTAGATAGAGGAAATCTGTTTTGTTCTGCTATAATTGACACCATAATGGTACATGATACTGTGAAATATTGTATTGATACCTCCATGATTAATTTTGTTGGGGATACGGTGACAATGAATAATATTTGTCCTGATGCTTCAGGTGAATCTATTGACTTTGTTTTAGATGATGAGTTTTGTGTGACTTATATAGGTACTGCTTTGGGTACGGATTCTGCATGTATTGAACTTTGTGATAATCTGGGAAATTGTGATACCATTAATTTTTATATCACAGCCATTAAAGATCCAAATATTGTAATTGACACAATTGATATCAATGAAGATGTTACGCATTGTCCAGATACGACAGTCTTGCCAGGTAATATTGTTTCATTTGAAAATTTCTGTCAAGATATGTCGGGAGAATTTGTGTCTTTCACTTTAGATCCAGCTACTTATTGTGTGGAATACACGGGATTGGCATATGGAACAGATACGGCATGTATTAGAATTTGTGATGATCAAGGATTTTGTGATACGACTTATTATTACATTACAGTAGATGAAAATACAGATTTACCTATTGCTGTTGATGATGTTGATACTACAAAATATGAAACGCCAAAGGTATTGGATATTTTAGGAAATGATATGGTAAACGGTGGTCTGATATCTATTGAGATTATTTCTAGTCCAGTATATGGTACAGTTTGGTTGAATCCAGAAAATTCGATTACTTATGATCCAAATGATGGAGTATGTGATGTCACTGATGAATTTCAATATAAAATCTGTAATGAGAATGGATGTGATACAGCAACTGTAAGGATTTATATAGATTGTGGTGGTAAAATTATAGTCTATACAGGTGTATCTCCCAATGGGGATGGCAGTAATGATTTGTTCCATATAGGTGGATTACAATATTATCCAAACAATAATTTGTGTATATTTAATCGATGGGGCAATTTAGTATATGAAGCAGATAATTATAAAAATGATTGGCAAGGAACATGGCAACATAAGGCTTTGCCTGATGGAACATACTATTATGTATTGAAATTAAATGATGAAGAAGGCTCTGTTTATTCAGGATTTCTAGAAATTTATCGATAATAGCCTTTTATGAAATAAATAAATATAAGAACTTAGGTTAGTTAATAGGATTTTGGCACTATCAATTTGATGGATGCCAAATCCTAATTTATCTGATTTTAATCCATAAGTAGATGGACACATGTATTTCCATATATCTTTTTGATATATTTTGCCCAACTCTTCCATAAAAATACTCGCAATAGCTAGGCTATTACTGTGCTTTTTATGTCGATTTGAACAAAATCTATTTAAAAATATACACAAAAAAACATATGTCCAACTACTTAATGTATATCATCAATGATGTCACAGGATGTTAATTTAGATCAATTATGGAGATATTTAAGTCCTTATCTTAGACGAATCCCACAGTTCATACCAAAGCTCTAATTGATACAATTAAAGACTAATGGAACACTTAAAAACCTACGTTTTTTGTTTAGTATTCATACTATTTCAAATGACACAACTTCTTGCTTCTGGTATTGATAGCCTTGAATTGGCGTTATCAGGAATAAATTCGGATTCTGTAAAGATAAATTTGCATTATGATATTGCCTACCGTGAGCGTAGAGGCAATACAGAAGATGCATTACAACATATCTTTATAGCCAAAGAATTATCTAATTATAATAAAAGTTATAAATTGGGTGAATTGTCTCTGCTCAAAGCTAAGATATTAAAGCATCGTGGAGAAATAGATGCCGCTAAGGAAAGTTGTATCAAATCTATAGAAATATTCAGAAATAACAACCAAAAAAGACGGTTAATCAATGCTATCAATCTTTTTGGTTGGTTGGAATATAAGGCAGGAAATTTTGACAATGCAAAGACGCAGTTTGAAAAAGCATTAAGCTATTCAAATACAATAAAAGATTCGTTATTGATTGCGGTAAACCTAAATGATATTGGAGCAGCTATGTATAGTCAAGGTCAATATCCTGAAGCTACAAAATACTATTTAGAAGCATTGGCGATACGGGAAGATATGAACAATGAGCGAGGGATGATGATTGGTTACAATAATTTGGGTATTGTTTATAAAAAGAATCACAATATTGAAAAAGCCATTGAATATTATAATAATGGGCTCCAGATTGCCAAAAGTTTGGATGACAAAGTGAGAATTACTTCTTTCTATAATAATATTGGTAGTTTGTATTACGAAATGAATGAATTGGATAAAGCTGAGAAATTCTTTTCAAATGGTTTACAAATTGCTTTGAAACTAAAAGATAAATCTCGTATTGCTCAGTTTTATTATGCCATAGGTGCATTGCACAACAAAATGAAGCACTTTGATAAGGCTATCAAGGAACTAAAAAAAGCGGTCAACTTATTTGAAGCTATTGGAGAAAAGCCTGGTGTCTCCATGTGTTTGGTGGAATTGGGAAGTGCATATGTGAATGCAGGATCCGTAGATGTGGGTCTTAGTTATTTGCAACAAAGTGAGGCTATGGCATCGGATATTGGATATGTACAAGTAACAGAAGAAGAAATATTTGAAAAAATGATTCATGCTTATGTTGCAAAGGGAGATTATGAAAAAGCCTTTAATTATCAGAATAAATATCTTCAAATCAAGGAAAAAACGCGTTCTAAAGAGAAAACGAATGCAATTTTGGATCTTCAAGCAAAGTATGAAGCGAAGTTTAGAACAAAGGAGCAGCAGCAAAAAATCGCACTTTTGGATAGAGAAAAAGCCTTGGAGAGAAATAAATTATACTTTCTATTGGCAGGAGTATTCTTTTTGTTGTTTGTGGCAGGTGTCTTATTTTGGTACAATGTTTTGAAGCAAAAGGCAAATCATGCTTTGGAGCAGACTAATGAAGAGTTGAAAGAAGCAAAAGTCTTCGCAGAAAAAGCGGCTAATGCCAAAGAAGAATTTCTTTCTACGATGAGTCATGAAATTCGTACACCATTAAATGCGGTTTTGGGAATGACTAATCTATTATTGGATGAACAACCACGCCCTGATCAAATGGAATATTTAGAGACTTTACAGTTTTCTGCCAATAATTTACTGACTTTAATCAATGATATTTTAGATTTTTCAAAAATTGAATCAGGACGGATTGACTTTGAAGATATTTCTTTTGATGTCGAACGACTGCTTTCAGATATTGTAGAATCTTTTAAATTTTCAAGAAAAAATAGTAGTATTGATATTGTGTTGGATCAAGATGAAATTCCTTTTGAATTAATAGGGGATACTACTCGATTGACACAGATTTTCACTAATCTTATTGGGAATGCAGTAAAATTTACTAAAAAAGGTCATGTGAAAATCATTTCCAAGTTGATTAGCCATGATGAGCAATTTGCAACGATGAGATTTGCCGTTGAAGATACGGGAATTGGAATTCCAAGTCATCGATTAGAAGCCATTTTTGATAGTTTTTCACAGGCCGATACGGATACTACTCGACTTTATGGTGGCACAGGACTTGGATTGGCAATCACCAAAAGACTTGTGGAAATGCATGGCTCAAAGGTAATGGTTGAAAGTGTTGTAGGAGAGGGAACGACTTTCTATTTTGAAGTGGTATTTCCAATCAGTCAACAGGAAAAGAAAGAATTTCGTCCATCTCAAACATCTTTGGCATTAAATGGGTTAGAAGGGGTACGCATTTTGTTGGCAGAAGACAATAAGATTAATCAGCTAGTTGCAAGGAAGATTTTGGCAAAATGGAAAGTCGAAATTGATGTTGCAGAAAATGGATTAGAAGCCATTGAGTTATTAAAGCATAATGATTATGAAATCATCTTAATGGATATTCATATGCCTAAGATGGATGGATATGAAGCCACCAAATTGATAAGACAAATGGAAGATAAGACAAAAAGTAATATCCCTATTATTGCATTGACTGCTTCCGCTTTTTCTTCGGTGGCTAAGAAAACTACTTTAGTGGGAATGAATGATCATGTAGGAAAACCATTTAAGCCAGAAGAGTTGTTTCAAAAGATGATGCATCATTTGGCAAATGCAAGAAAAGCTAAAAATGTAATTGGTATTGCCGTGAAATAGTGGGATACACCCTTGTATTTCTATAAATAAATAAGATTGGCACAATAGTTGTTATAATTAAATTGTATTAGGAACTAGAAAATCTATTACACAAATTATTATCCCATAACATATACAAACAAAGTCTGATTGAATTATTAAATAAATGATTTTTTGCATTTGCTTTTAATTTAATTGGATGAAATGAACTAAAATCACCAAAGTGAACTATTAATTCATTTTATAATTAAATATTGTTATGACCCCAAGAACAAAAAAAAATAATTGGAGCGTAGTCAAATCAAAAAGTGATATTACTTTTTTTAATATTGCTATCGTATTACCTCTTCTCATTTCTTCTTCAGATGTTTCGTCTGCTGTAGTGACCAGTATTTTCTCAATGTTTGCATTGAGTATGGTTATAAATCGCCGCAGAGTTCTTGGAAACACAATTTTTGATAAAAATAGATTATTGTCCATTTTGTATGATAGTACAAATAATAAGATTGTATTTCAATCGCCTTCATTAGAAAGTGTATTGGGTTTTAGACCTGAAACGATTGATGCATTGATACAATCAAAAATTTTTACTCATCAAGATAGAACGAATATTTGCAATTTATTAAATACTACCAAGTCTAATGCGTTGAAAATAAGATTTAAATCTATCACGGGAGATGACATATTGGTCACTTTTAAAAAAATATGGCATAATGAATTTGCCATGGTAACTGTTGATTTTGAATTTAATGAAATTGAAGATATAAAATGGAATAATGATTATTTATTGGATGATTTAGTGGCAAAAAAAAGAACTTCAATTAAAAAACCCCAACTACAACATATTGTACGATTGACAAATCCTATTCAAAAATCAAATGAATTAGGTTACGAAGCAGAATTAATAGACAAAATACTCAAAACAACCCCCCATCATCACGATCAACTCAATATTCAGACTATTGATATGAATATAGTGGTTCGAGATGCTTGTAATGCTCTGAAAAAACTAATTGACGTTACTAATACAGAGATATGTTTTGAGACTTTACCATCTGTGTATGCAGATGCTGAACAATTGACACATGTGATTAAGAATTTATTGAAAAACTCAATCCAATATAGATCTAAATTTAACCCCCAGATACATATTGATTTTCGAGAAAATGATGATGAATTAATTTTTTGTGTGATGGACAATGGAAAAGGTATTTCAAAAGAGTACCAATCCAGTGTTTTTACCCCTTACTATCGTGTATATCATAATGGACGTATGATTCCTGGAATAGGTTTAGGTTTGGCTGTATGTAAATATATAGTCAATAATCATAAAGGTAGTATGTGGTGTGAAAATGGCGATTCCGTTGGGAGTCGATTTTACTTTTCATTGCCAACCCCCCATGCGAGTCCTATTGCTAGGATGAGCGAAACTCAATCACAGACCTGTCAAGGGTGCGTGAATTGATAAGATGACCAAATCGCCTAAGCATGTAACCCCAAATTCATATTTGGGTGGTTTGGTTTTTATAAAAACTCTACGATGGTGACGCCATCACCTCCTTCTTCTCTCGGAGGATGAAAATAATTATTAATTGAAGTATATTCTCGTATTTTCTGAATTACAGCTCTTCGTAGTGCTCCTGTACCTTTTCCATGTACAATATTTACTGAATCTACATTGGTCATTAATGCTTTATCAATGAAATTTTCTAAGGTCACAATGGCTTCGGATAAATGTAATCCACGAATATCAATTTTACTTTCAAATTTTGCACTTGATTTTACATCCATATTGATGCTTTTCTTTGAATTGATGGATAATGGCTCGTTTGCCAATTGTAATTCTCGTACATCTACGGTCATTTTCATGATACCCATTTGAACGATGGCTTTATCTTTTTTCACAGATTCAACTTTTCCACTTGCAGAGCCTGTTCTTAATCTCACAAAATCTCCTGCTTTTATAGGTCTGTTTGAAACCACTTCTGTTTGCATGACTTTTTGGTGAATTTCTGTTAATTCTTGAGTAAGTTGTTTTTTCTCTTGTCTTTTTTTGGCGGATAATTCTTTTGCTTTTTCTAGATTTTTGGCTTCTTTAATTTCTCTAACTAATTTTTCCAAATCTTTATTCTCTCGTTGAATTTGCTGCATAGACTGCTGCTTTTGTTCCATTTTGAGTTTTTTCCGTTTGTATTCTAGGTCAGTATTGAGATATTCATAAGATTTGATGAGTTTGTCAAATTTTTTATTTTGAGCTTCTACTGAATTTAGTTTTTCTACCAATTCGGCTTTTTCTTTTTGCAAATCTACCAATAATTCATCAATGGCTTTTTCGTTTTTACCCGTTTTATGTTTGGCATAATCCAAAACATTTTTGGGCAATCCACTTTTGTTGGCAATTTCAAATGCGTAGGAGCTACCTGGTCTTCCAATTTTCAATTCATAGGTAGGACTCAAATGTGCTTTATCAAAAGTCATCGAACCATTTAGGATTCCTTTGTTTTTGAACGCAAATAATTTTAAATTGGAATAATGTGTTGTCACAATTCCATATACTTTGTTGAAATTGAGTTGTCTTAAAATTGCTTCGGCGATGGCTCCTCCTATTTTCGGATCTGTAACTGACCCAAATTCATCAATAATAATCATACTATCCTTGTCTGAATCTTTCAAAA
>CAZOHX010000068.1:6489-8976 GCA_964579315.1 uncultured Saprospiraceae bacterium | reverse complement strand
CGCGACCCCATGCGTGACAGGCATGTATTCTAACCAGCTGAACTACCGGACCAATATTTTTATTTCAATTATCACATCTTTTTGTGATATTTACAAAACATAAAACGATAATCTGTTTGGTATGTTTCATTTTATTTTAAATACTTAACTTTCTGCTAAACACCATCTGTGTTGAATAGCGAGTGCAAATGTAAAACACTTTTGTCGAAATTGCAATCTTTTTTTAGAAAAAAAATAAAAAAAATAAAAATAAATCCACAATGCTTTATTCTTAGGGATAAGTTCTTAAATTTGTAATCCAAAATTTTATTTTAAGGAATAAAAATTAAAGGATTTATAAAAAAGATGGCTATGGTATTTTTAGAATTCGAGAAACCTTTAGAAGTACTCTATGAAAAATTAGAGAAAATTAAGCAAGTTGGTGCGGATGGTGAAATAGATGTAACTGATATGGTTACCAATCTTGAAAAACGGATTGCTAAAAGACAAAAGGATATTTTTTCATCCCTGACTCCTTGGCAAAGAGTACAACTTTCTAGACATCCGGATAGACCTTATACATTGTTCTATATAAATCAAATTTGTAAAAAATTTACAGAATTACATGGTGATCGCAAATTTAAAGATGATAAAGCTATGGTTGGGGGCATTGGATCTATTGATGGGCAAACGGTAGTTATTATTGGGCAACAAAAAGGTACTGACACCAAGATGCGACAATATAGAAATTTTGGAATGGCCAATCCAGAAGGATATCGTAAAGCATTGAGATTGATGAAATTAGCGGAGCGGTTTGGGTTTCCGGTAATCACATTAATTGATACTCCGGGAGCTTTTCCTGGGATTGAAGCTGAAGAAAGGGGGCAAGCAGAAGCCATTGCAAGAAATCTATTCGAAATGGCTCAATTGAAAGTACCTATTTTATCTTATGTCATTGGAGAAGGGGCTTCGGGAGGAGCGATTGGTATAGGACTTGGTGATCGAGTCTTTATGCTTGAAAATACATGGTATTCTGTGATTTCTCCTGAAAATTGCTCTACTATTCTATGGAGAAATTGGGATCATAAGATAGATGCCGCAGAAGCGTTGAAGCTAACAGCAAATGATATGTTTAAAACGGGTATTATTGATGGAATTGTCAAAGAACCTATGGGGGGAGCTCATACAAAACCAGATGAGATGTGTAAAATATTGAAAAGACATATCAAAAAGCAATTAAATGAATTGACGGAATTGCCCGTTGAACAATTGATAGAGAAAAGAATTGATAAATATTCCAATATCGGAGTTTATGAGCAACAAGAACCTGTTGCTAAAAAATAAAAGTATTTTCAAAGTAATAATTTTGAGAATTAACGACTAAACTATGGGGCTTTTTACAAATCTAAAGGAAAATAATTATGCTTCTCATTTGAAGAAGTATCTTTCTACTCATCATATCGAACGAACATCCATAACTTGGGATGAAGCAAAATCCGTCGGTATCCTTTTTAATGCTCATAATACTAGTGTTGATACAGAAATCTTAGATTTTATTAAAAAAACTAAAAAAAACGGGTTCAAAATTAAAGCGTTGGCTATCGTAGATAAAAAAATGGAGACTTCAAGTCTTATTTTTGATACCATTAATTCTAAAAATATTTCATGGTCTAAAGTTCCTGATTTAGATGTTATTCATGATTTTCAAACAACTCCTTTTGATATCCTTTTAAATTTTTATGATGTAAATTGTAAACCTTTAGAGTTTATTTCAATGACTTCTCATGCCAAAATGAGAATTGGATTGCATGGAACTAATTTGGAATGTTCTGATTTAATAGTCGGAGACGGAAATGGCACATCTTTTAATGAATTGATTGCTACGGCAAAAACAATTCTTAGTAGGATGGCAGTAGGAGCTTGATAATAAGCTCTATTGACAATTCTAAAAAAATATTCGTCTTTTAAGAAACAATGTTGTACATTGTTGGATAATAGTATTCTACTAAAATAATTATCCAAATAAAACCATTCTATCATGAATAAGATTAGCTTTTTTTTTATACTAACATGTTTCTTTTCAATTGAAATAAATGCACAAAGTATTGAATATCACGAAGTGCTTAATGATCCATATATGCCTATGCCTAGGAATAAAATAAAAACAAGTAGAGCATATTCGTATATTAATAGTTCGATTGTGACCAAGCAAGTAAATACGGATTCAGCTGGAATGAATATAGTGCATGATGCTGCAAATGAACCCAGTATCGCTATTGATAGGACAGATCCTACTAGAATGGTTATTGGGTGGCGTCAATTTGATAATATTGAAAGTGATTTTCGACAAGCAGGTATTGCCTATTCTGTTGACGCTGGTCTTGATTGGTTGAATTTACCGCCTATTGATGCTGGGAATTTTAGATCTGACCCTGTACTTTCCTCGGATATGAATGGTAAGTTTTTTTATAATGCTTTGGGATATGATGTAGGTAAATTTTGGTGCGA
>CAZOHX010000068.1:0-6389 GCA_964579315.1 uncultured Saprospiraceae bacterium | reverse complement strand
CCTGATGGTGAGTTGTATCTTTGTGGTACACATTGGAATAATTTTATAGTGGTTAAAACAAATGACACAAAGGATTCTGAATCTTCTCTTATTTGGGATAATAGTGTTACAGTTCCTTTAGGTGGAATTTTGGCAGGTCGTGATATCGTCAATCCAGCTGGTCTTTTAGGGCAGGTTTGGATTGCAACGGATCATTCGGATAGCGAATCAAGGGGAAATGTATATTTATTAAGTACCGTCAAATCAAGTAATGATCCTGCGGATATTAAATTTTCAAGGAGTGTTGACGGTGGAAAAACTTGGTCAAAGGCCATAAGGATAAATAGTGATGGTAGTGGTAATTATAATTGGATGGGTACCATGAGTGTTGCTCCAAATGGTAGAATTGATGTGGTCTGGCTAGATACACGTTCGGGAAATCCATTTCAATCTGCTTTATACTATTCTTTTTCTACGGATACTGGTAATACTTGGTCAAAAAATGAAATACTTAGCGAAACTTTTGATTCTACAGTAGGTTGGCCTCAGCAAAATAAGATGGGCGATTATTTTCATATGATTTCTTTTGATGAAGGTGCTCATTTGGCATGGTCTGCTACATTTAATGGTGAACAAGATGTATATTATAGTTTTATTCAACCACAAATTGAAACAAAGACTATGGGTATGAATAATGATTATGGAATTCAGTTACTTCCAAATCCTGTATTTGATAATTTTGTAATAAATATTTTATCCAAGGGAAATGAGAAACTTGATCTGACGATAAGGGATATTTTAGGACGAACTATTTTTGAAAAGGGAATGAATGTTCATCAAGGGAAAAATTCAGTCAAATTGAGTAAGTTTGATTGTGTGAATAATCAAAAAGGATTATTCTTTCTAAATATAAGTTCAGAAAATAAGGTATTGAAATCTTGTAAAATTATTTTCAAGTAATTGCTAAATATAAAAAAAAACTAGAGCCAAACACATGACTCTAGTTTTAATTTTTTTCAAATAATGTTTTTCTTATAAAACAAATCCATCTTCCTTAATCAAGTAATCCGCAATTACACGTCTAGCAGATTTAACATTCAAAGGTGGATATTTTGTAAATCGTTTTAATCCAAGTAATAAAGTTTTCAATAAGTCACCTTCTGCAAAAGAGCAGATGGCATCAGATGCATTTTTTTGTGTTCTAGCAACGGCATCGTTGATAAAGACTTTTACTATGTTTTCCAATACATCACTTGGGGTTTTTGATCCAAGGGTTTCTAATTTTTGAACTCTTAATAAGGCAGATTCAGCAAGGAATACATCCGTTAAAATATCAGCAATATTCATTAAGATTTCTTGCTCATGCTTCAAGTTTAGTTGACGATCCATTTGCATTTTTGCTGCAGCACCCGCTACTAAAAGACAAGCTTTTTTCATATCTGCAACGGCTTTGGTTTCGTTTCCAAATTTACCTTCTGGTTGGTCGAAACTTGGCATTGAAGTCAATTCTTTTTGTACTGCCCAAGCTGGACCTACTAAATCAATTCTACCTTTCATTGCTCTTTTTAGAAGCATATCTACGGTCAAAAGTCTATTAATTTCATTGGTACCTTCATAAATTCTTGCGATACGAATATCACGATATGCTCTTGCAGAATCTCCTTCTTCAGAGAATCCTATTCCACCATGAATTTGTAGCGTTTCGTCAATGACAAAGGAAGCAATTTCTGAACCTGCAACTTTTAAAATAGCACATTCTACGGCATATTCTTCTGCTCCTTTTAATTTTGCATCCGCATAGCTCATTCCTGCTTCCTTATATTCCGCTACTTTTGTTTGAATCAAGTCTGAAACTCTATAATTGGCACTATCACAAGCAAATAAACGAATAGCTTGTTCTGCAATTTTATGCTTTATTGCTCCAAAACTAGAGATTGGAACTTTAAATTGATGTCTTTCATTGGCATATTTGATAGCTCTATTGGCACTTTCCTTTGCTCCACCAATAGCCATCACACTCAATTTGAATCGACCCATGTTTAAAACATTGAATGCAATCTCATGACCACGACCAATCGTTCCCAAAACATTTTCAACAGGCACAGGTGTATTTTCAAAGAAAACTTGTCTGGTAGAAGATCCTTTGATACCCATTTTCTTTTCTTCTGCTCCAAAAGTCATACCTTCTGCTCCACGCTCTACAATGAAGCACGTAAATTTTTCTGCATCAATTTTTGCAAAAACGATAAATACATGGGCAAAACCAGCATTGGAAATCCACATTTTTTGACCATTTAAGATATAATTTTTGCCATCATCGCTTAAAACTGCTGTTGTTTTGGACGATAAAGCATCAGAACCAGCATTGGGCTCTGTCAGACAGTAACTTGCGGCCCATGTACCTTCAATCAATTTGGGTAAATACTTTTCTTTTTGTGCATCTGTACCAAAATATAGAATAGGTAACATGCCTATACCCGTATGTGCGGCGAAGGTAGTATTAAATGAACCCCCTGGACCAATCGTATCCAAGATTAAGGAATTTGTATTGGTATCCATTTCCATACCTCCAAAATCCATTGGCATATGCGTTCCTAAAAGACCTAAATCGGCTGCTTTTTTTAATATTTTAAACGCGATTTCATCCTCTTGATGCTCAATCTTTTCAATATTTGGATAAATTTCCGTTTTTAGAAAATCTTGAACCATTTCTTTGACCATCAACTGTTCTTCGTTGAATTCTTCGGGTACAAATACATCTTCGGGACTGCTGTCTTTGATGATAAATTGTCCTCCTTTTAGGTTTGTCTTAGTTTTTGGAACTGTACTCATTAGATATAGATTTTAGTTTAGCGAATTTTCGCTAATTTATGAAATATAACGGATTAATTCAAGTTTTAATATATAAAATGTACTTAAATGGACATTTTTTTTATAAGAAAAAGGGGATTCTATATTCAATACAATAAAAATGATGCCAAAGGATTTGAGTGTGAAACAAATTTGGGGCAATCTCATTAATGTTTATGACATTGTCCTTATTAATAAATTCTCAATCTTTATTAGCTCCATTGGCTCATTGCTGATATATACAGTGGTTCGAATACACCTTAAAACACAAAAGCTTTCACTCCTTGCGGAATGAAAGCTCTGTTGAATCGGTTATGGATTTATTGTTGTAGTGAGTCTTCAAGTAAAAGCTGATATGTCCGTTACTTGAATAAGACAATAAGCTATATCGAAATATCGTGCCAAAAAACAGATATTTTAATTTTAAAAAATACAATTTTTATTTTTTTTGAGTTGGGATGTCATTTTTTTAGTATATTTTTTTATATTCGTTTTTTATACAATAATGAATAGATTATCACATGGAGCCTCGGTTACAAAAAGAATTTGATTTATTACAAAAGGAATTGCGTTTGCTCTTTCAAGAGTTGAAGGTACATTCCAACAATGTTTTAAATAAAAAACCTAAACCCGATAAGTGGTCAACATTACAAGTATTGTATCATTTACAAGTGGCAGAAGAAGGCTCTTTGAATTATGTGAAAAAGAAATTGAGTTTTAATCCTGAACTTAAATCTGTAAATATAGGTTCTAAATTACGTGAAAAGACTATCAATTTCTATATGGGTTTGCCATTTAAATTTAAAGCACCTCCGCATGTTGGAGATGGGGCTATTCCCGAGTTGTCCGAATTTTGGACATTGGTTTCAAAATGGAGAAATCAACGAGATGAGTTAGGTGCTTTCCTAGAAACGATTCCCAGTGACCTAGTCAATAAGCAAATTTTCAAACACCCAAGTGCAGGACGTATTTCTCTTCTGGGGATGTTGAAATTTTTCAGAGCCCATATCAAGCGTCATAAAAAACAGATAAATCGCAATCTGAAGGATTATCAATATGTGGTATAGGAATTAACAACTAACAACTGATAACTGAAAAAACATCACTGATTAATCTTATACCGTAAACCCAAAGCATCAATCTCTTTAATAAAATCAGCATCGGCATTGACTTTCACACTTCTAGAAATCAAGGGAAGTTTCAATTTATCTGTTTTCTCCAAGAGTAAGATTTTTAAACGATGTTCTCCAAGATGATTATCAACAATAGTATTGAATTTTTTTATAAAATCTTCTGTCAATTGATGCACTCCAATATTAATCGTAATGGATTCGGTCAATTCTTGACCAATACTCTCTAGTTGACGTACATCTTTGATTTTTAATTCATAATTTTCACCACGCCAACTTTTTTGGTAAATCGCATCTATATATAAAACTTCACCTACTTCCAACAAAGTCTTAAATTTTTGATAAGATTCTGTAAAAAGCACGAACTCAGCACTATCGTTATAATCTTGAATGGTAAAAATCCCCCAACCTGTTCCTTTTTTACTGATTCGGTGAATTGCCTTGGTAACGATTCCAGCTACTTTGATGGGTCTATCCTTAAATTGTTCTAATTTTTCTAATGGACAAGTCACGTAATTATCAATTTCTACTTGATAATCATCCAATGGATGCCCACTGATATAGATTCCAGCTACTTCTTTTTCTTTGGTCAATTTATGAATTAATGGCCATTTTTCATGTTGGGGAATCGGCGGATTATCTATCAAAATATCTTCGGACATTCCAAATAGGGAATTCACTGCATCCGCTTTTTGATGTTGATACGTATTTCCAAATTTTAATAGATGCTCTAAATAAGTAGGATATTTATCAGATGGAGTAAAATATACCGCTCTATCTAATTCAAAACGATCTAATCCACCCCCATACGCCAAACTCTCCATGACTTTTTTGTTGATAGAGCGTAGATTCAACCGTTTCATCATATCAAAAACAGATTGAAAGGGGCCATTTTTGGTTCGTTCTTCCAAAATAGCACTCACAGGTCCTTCACCCACTCCTTTCAGTGCAGATAATCCAAATCGCACAGCACCTTCTTCATTTACGGTAAAGTTGAGGGCACTTTCATTGATATCAGGTCCCAATACCGTAAGACCTAAACGTTTACATTCTCTCAAAAAGAAATTTACTTTGGAAATATCACTTTTATTGTGTGTCAATACAGATGCCATAAATGCAGCAGGGTAGTGGGCTTTCAAATAGGCGGTCTGAAAGGCAATATATGCGTAACAGGTGGAGTGAGATTTATTGAAGGCATAGGATGCAAAAGCTTCCCAATCTTTCCAAATCTTATCTAATTTATCTTTAGGATGCCCATTTTTTGTTCCCCCTTCCAGATAGATGACATACATCTCATTTAGAATATTGATTTTTTTCTTACCCATTGCCTTACGCAAAGCATCGGCTTGCCCCTTAGTGAAATTGGCTATTTTTTGAGAAAGCAACATGACTTGCTCTTGATAAACCGTGATGCCATAGGTACTTTTTAGTTGTTCTTCTTGAACATCTAAGTCATAAGTGATGGGTTGGCGACCATGTCTTCTTTCAATAAATTCGGGGATATAGGCAATAGGACCAGGACGATATAAGGCATTCATAGCGATAATATCTTCAAAATTATCAGGTTCTAACTCTTTGAGATATTTTTGCATTCCAGGAGATTCATATTGAAATACACCGATAGTATCTCCTCTTTGAAATAGTTTGTAAGTTTCTTCATCTTCCAAATCTATATCATCGGGAATAATCTCTACGCCTTCGGTTTCTTTAATAATTTGGACGGCATCTCGAATAATGGATAGGGTTTTTAATCCAAGGAAATCCATTTTCAATAAGCCCGCATCTTCTGCCACACTATTATCAAATTGGGTCACATACATACCCGTATCTTTATCCGCTTTTACGGGCACATAATTGGTAATATCATCGGGTGTAATGACCACTCCACAAGCATGAATACCCGTATTTCTAACAGATCCTTCCAATTTTACTGCAGCCCCCAACATTTTGGCAATATGGCCTTCTCCTTCGGCAAGTTTTCTGAAAGCTTCAGCTTTTTCCACATCTTCGGGATTCATGTCGGACTTGAGTTTGGCATCCATTTCTGGTTTTTTCAAAACTTTCTTTAAAGTTGCTTTTAGATTTTCAGGAAATGTCTTTGCGACCACATCCACCTCATGCAACGGAATATCCATCACACGACCTACATCACGTATGGATGACCGAGCAGCCATAGTTCCATAAGTGGTGATTTGTGCCACTTGATTACGACCATATTTATCAATTACATAATCGATTACTTTTTGTCGTCCCACATCATCAAAATCTATATCAATATCGGGCATGGATACTCTTTCTGGATTTAAAAACCGCTCAAAAAGTAAATCATATTTTATAGGATCGACACTGGTGATTCCAAGACAATAGGCTACTACTGAACCCGCAGCCGATCCCCGACCAGGGCCTACGGATACACCCATCTGACGAGCC
>CAZOHX010000067.1:7067-9037 GCA_964579315.1 uncultured Saprospiraceae bacterium | reverse complement strand
GGATATGACAGATCATGCTAATTTGCAAAATGGCTCATATATCTTCAAGGATGTTAATGGATCAGTAAAGATTGGAAAGACTGTTCCGTGTTCTGCACCACCCGTAGAAACCATCCCAATCCCACCATTACCATCGACAATAGATCCATTCTTCTATTTCGTGCCTTATGAATTATGTAGTGAAGATGGAATTCAAAATTATTATATCAAAGGAATCTTAAATCCAGTGTATGACGGATGTAATGAAATAACAACCCAAACATTTTCATTTACAGTGGATTGTACCGAACCTAATTTGAAATCTGATACACTTTGCGTAGGACAAGGGCTTTATAATTTAGAAGGAATTGAAGATCCAAATTACACAGGAGGATGGACAAGTGATGATACACCGATTGTAGATCAAGGTGGTAATTTATTTTTTGATCCCGTTGCGGTAGGAACTTACACTTTTAAATATTCTCCAATTTCCAACTGTGGAGATACGGCTACGACAACCATTGTAGTGACCAATGGGGCTCCAGCCATGTTAAAGGATAGTACAATTTGTGTATCAGCATCGGACATAAATTTGGAAGATCTTATTTTGACAGATCCTTTGCCTACGGGCGAATGGTCGGGTACTCAAGTGGATAATACAACCAACTTATTTGATCCGACAGGACTTGAAGGACAAGAGATTGAAGTGACTTTTACACCTGATGGTACAACTGGATGTAGTACGGAAGCGATGGCAAACATCACCATTAACGAACAAGACACGGCTATTTTGACGAATTATTCTATGTGTGAGAATGACCCAATCCTAGATTTAACTACTTTGATTGATGCTACTTCTACTTTGACATCTGGTTTATTTCAAGGAACAGGTATTGATGAACTCAATAGTACTTTTGATCCTTCAGGATTAGATGGTGATTATGAAATCACATTTGTACCTACGGGAGATTGTGTACGTCCCAATACGCTACATATAACTGTTACTCCAATGCAATCTCCATCCATTCAGATGGATACAACTATTTGTAATTCTGCCAATCCATTAGATTTAAATGCATTAGCGGATTCAAATCATCCAACTGGTATGTGGACTTTTAATGGCAATACCCTGACTAGTTTTGATCCAAGCGGAATGGCTTCAGGAAATTATGATATAGTTTTTGAATCCGATGAAGATTGTTTTCAACCTGCTACTGCTACCATTACGGTTGTAGATGAAATCGAAGTCTCCTTATTGGAAAATGAATTTTGTACCAATGAAACGGTACCCTACGATTTGTCATTGCTAAAAGATCCAAGTTATCCAACAGGTACATGGTCGGGAGATCATGTGATTAATGGTAGTGAGTTCGACTTGGTGGGGCTATCTCCTGGAAAATATACTATTTATTTTCAATCTGATGCAGAATGTGCAAAACTAGCAGAAACGACCATTCAGATTTTCCAAACGGATACTCCTGTATTAGGAACACCTACTTCGATTTGTGATGATTTAAGTATTATTGATTTGACTACTTTTAATGATCCAAATTATACAGATGGTAGTTGGTCAGGGACCAATGTAAATAATGATATGTTTGATCCAACAGGACTTGCGGCGGGTACTTATACTTTGACTTTTACGTCAAATGAGCGTTGTATTCAAGAAAATAGTATTGATATAGAAATTTTAGAAAAAATTAAGCCCGTTTTACTTGAGCCAGCGGATATATGTAAATCTGCTTCATCAATTGATCTTATGGATTATGTAGATGTGAATCATCCAAGTGGCACATGGTCAGGGGATGGTGTGACAGGCACAAGTTTTGACCCATCATCTGTTGGTGTTGGCACATATAGTTTGACTTTTACTTCCGATGAATCTTGCTCTGATCCCGT
The DNA here is from genome assembly GCA_964579315.1 of uncultured Saprospiraceae bacterium. GTDB lineage: Bacteria > Bacteroidota > Bacteroidia > Chitinophagales > Saprospiraceae > CAMZLN01. The sequence goes on along the minus strand of CAZOHX010000067.1, from coordinate 7,159 downwards.
GAGTGTGGACATCAATGTGGTAGATGAGGTAACGCCAGTTTTAGGTCAACCCTCAGAAATATGCAATTCCGCCACAGCGATAGAATTGACCA
>CAZOHX010000067.1:0-6967 GCA_964579315.1 uncultured Saprospiraceae bacterium | reverse complement strand
ATGGCACCTGGTCAGGGGATGGTGTGACAGGCACAAGTTTTGACCCATCAGGTGTGAGTGTAGGCATACATAGCTTGACATTTACCTCGACAGCCCCTTGCACGAAACCCGTGAGTGTGGACATCAATGTAGTAGATGAGGTAACGCCCGTTTTAGGTCAACCCTCAGAAATATGCAATTCCGCCACAGCGATAGAATTGACCAATTACGTAGATGCGAATTATCCAGATGGCACCTGGTCAGGGGATGGTGTGACAGGCACAAGTTTTGACCCATCAGGTGTTAGTGTAGGCATACATAGCTTGACATTTACCTCGACAGCCCCTTGCACCAAGCCCGTGAGTGTGGACATCAATGTAGTAGATGAAATAGAGCCCACTTTAGGTCAACCAGATGATATCTGTGCTGCATCTAGCCCAATTATTTTAATGAATTATATAGATGTGAATTATCCAAATGGGATTTGGTCAGGAGATGGAGTTATAAATGACAATGAATTTGATCCTACAGGCTTATCGTTAGGTCCACATATTGTTACTTTCACTTCATCAGATCCTTGTACAAAACCAATAGGTATGGCTATCAATATTGTGGAAGAACAAACTCCAACATTAGGAATGCCAGATGCTCAATGTCAATCGGCTAATCCATTGGATTTGATGGATTATGTAGATCCACTTTTTCCAGATGGAGAATGGTCAGGAAAAGGCGTAAATAATAATAAATTTTATTCAGAAAATTTACCTGAAGGTAGCTACGATGTGGCTTTTACACCTGAAGCAGATTGCACAACAGGTGCATCAATGCGAATAGATGTAGTAGCATCAAGTACAAGTACACATGAAGAAACCCTTTGTACTGGAGAAAGTATCACCTTGTTTGGCATCACCTTTGACGAGAGTCATCCTTCAGAAGATATTGTTTTAGCTGAAAAAAATGCGGCAGGTTGCGATAGTATCGTAAGTGTAAATATATCATTTACATCAAAGCCATCCGCTATTTTATCTGGGGAAGCAACGATTTGCAGTGGAAATACCGCTGAGATTTCGGTTGAGTTTTCAGATGGAGGAACCCATGATATTACAATTTCAGATGGACAAAACAATATTGTATATAACGATATTGAATCAGGAGTTCCATTTGAAGTAATTGTAAATGCAACGACCACTTTTTCATTAGAATCTGTAGATTCTGGAGTGAATTGTCCATTTGATTTGTCAGGAAAGGCTATAATCAGTATTGATGATATTCAATCTGAAATAAATGTTGTGTCAGATTACAATGGTTTTGGAGTAAGTTGTGAAGGAGTAGAAGATGGAGAAATAATGGCAACTGCAAATGGCACAGGACAATCTCCATATAATTATTTTTGGTCCACAGGAGAAAGTACTCCTACCATCAATAATATTGGAGAAGGTTTATATCATGTAACGATAACAGATGCGCTGGGATGTACATCAGAAGAAACAATAGACATGAAAGCTCCGCAGAAATTACAATCAGATTTGGTTGTAGATCAGCCGAATTGTGAAATTCAAACGGGAAGCATTGAAATAGGTGTTCCGAATATTGAAAATGGACCATTTATCGTTCAAATTGGGAATCAAAATGTAGTTTTAAACGATGATAAAATTGTAATCAATGATTTATTTCCAGGTACGTATGAATTGAGTATTGAAGATCAAAACGGTTGTATTGTTTATGAGGAAATAGTGATTGATACGATTCAATTGCCCTATTTTAATCTTGGAGATGATGTAAGTATTTTACAAGGAGAAAGTATAGATTTATCTACCTATATTGACTTTGAAAGCAGTGAAATCGTATGGACACCTGCGGATTATTTGAGTTGTGATGATTGTCTGAATCCAGTAGCAACTCCACCTGTTTCTACGGCATATCAATTGAGAATTACAGATGCGAATGGTTGTACATACCTAGATGCGATTACAATAGTTGTGAGAATTGAAGATAGAATATATGTTCCAAATGGATTTACCCCAAATTTTGATTCTACAAATGATATTTTCAAGGTCTTTACAGATAGGGATGATGTAGTTATTCAAGAAATGTCGATATTTGATCGTTGGGGAGATATGGTTTATACCGTAAAAGATGCGAAGCCCAATGACCCTGCTGCTGGTTGGGATGGTCAAATTAATGGGAAAGATGCCAATCAAGGTGTATATGGATATTATATTTTAATTAAATTTCCAGATGGGAAAGTGAAGTTGTTTGAGGGAGATTTGACATTGATTCGATAGGATATAAAAAGAATCTGCATATAAAATTATTAATGGGGAGATGAGTTGTAAAATCATCTCCCCATTAATTTGTCAATAGCATTAATCTCATCATCATTCAATTGCTTAAAATTTCCCATTAAATGCGTAATAAATTGAATTTTAGAACTCATTTCAAAAACTTCCATTTTATCATACGCTTCAAAAAGGGTTTTGCCAACGGTCAAAATACCGTGATTTTCTAATAAAATGATATCCGTTTCGAGAGCGGCTTTGGCTGCGGAGTTGGCTAGACTTTGAGTGCCCATCAATTCATATGGAGCGAGTATAGGATTTCCAATAATGGCTCTTGCTTCTCCCGTTAAATTTGATAGGACTGGAATTTTTGAAACACAAAAACTAGATGCAAAGGCTGGATGTGCGTGTGTAATGGCATTAATATCTGGACGTGCCCGATATACTGCTAGATGCATTTCCGTTTCCATACTCAATTTGATCTTTGAATTTAGATTTTCTCCTTGTAAAGAAACCAAACCGATATCATTTTTTTTGAGTCGTCCTTTATCCAATTGAGAAGGAGTAATTGCGATGGTATTTTCATCAATTTTACAACTTACATTGCCCCCCGAGCAAGTGGTTAATCCTTGTTTGTAAAGTCGCCGCATATAGTAGGCAACATTTTTTTTGATAGATTTTTTAGACATCGTGAAGTTGTTTTTGTTCTGGGAATAAATTTAGTAAACCTTTTTCAGAAGCACTACAAACGCCCCTTTCGGTAATCAAAGCAGTTACATATTTGGAAGGGGTCACGTCAAAGGCAAAATTGGAAGCAGGGCTTTCGTCTGTAAATAATTGCACTTTTTTAATTTCATTTTGATGCAATCCTTGTATAAATTTCACTTCATCGGCACTACGCTCTTCGATGGGAATCTCCCGAATGCCATCTGAAATACTCCAATCAATGGTAGTAGATGGCAATGCTACATAAAAAGGGATATGATTGTCAAAAGCAGCCAATGCTTTCAGATAAGTTCCGATTTTATTGGCGACGTCCCCCGACCGAGTAGTTCTATCACTACCTACGATGACCATATCGACCTGACCATGTTGCATCAAATGACCGCCTGCATTATCTGCAATGACGGTATGGGGAACACCATGCTTTGCCAATTCCCAAGCGGTCAACCTAGCGCCTTGATTTCGGGGACGAGTTTCATCAACCCACACATGAACGGGTATGCCAGCATCATGGGCAAGATAAATGGGTGCAGTAGCGGTACCATAGTCATCTGTTGCCAACCATCCTGCATTGCAATGAGTAAGAATATTGATTGTTTTATTTGGTTTTTGAAAAGCAATTTTCTCGATTAGAGATTTTCCAAAATGACCAATATCCAAACAATTTTGAATATTATCTTTTTGGTATTTTAGAGCTGTTGCCAAGGCAATAAGCAATTGTTCATCTCTATTTGACTTAGAAAAAATAGCATCTACCATCAAGTCGATAGCATAAAATAAATCTACAGCAGTAGGACGAGCCGTTTTTAAATAGGAAGCGGCTCTTTCGATAAATCCATTGAAACCCACTTCATTTCTAGCTTCTACACAGGCGATATACATCCCGAAAGCTGCCGTAGTACCGATTAGTGGAGCCCCACGAACCAGCATATTTTGAATAGCAAAATGAAAATCTTCCGTTTTGGTCAGAGATTTTATTTTAAATTCAAAAGGTAAGAATCGTTGATCAATAATTTGTACAATTTCCGCATTAGTTGGATCAAGCCACACAGCAGTAAAATGCTTTCCATCAATATTCATAAATTAGTTTTTAACAAATTTAGAGAAATTTGTAGATAAAATAGTTATGATATGTCTTTCAATGTCAAATAGCTTGCAAAACGTTATTTTGTTGGTTGATATTGTGGTGGAATTTTGATAATGGTAGCCAAATATATTAAAGTATTTACTTGTCACGCACTTATAGTTTATGTCATCATCTTTATAATACATTCAACCCTTATCAGGGTTGTGATACATGTATTATTTAACACATCATTTCATGCTATGTTATTGATATTTATCCCCTTTGGGGATAGTGGTAAAGTCTTTATCTCAAGTTTAAGTTATTTGAAATGCTATTCCCTAATCATGCACATATACCCGCTTCACCCGCTGCGGCACCCCCGTCAAAATCTCATAAGTAATCGTCTCCAACGCAATAGCCAAGGTCTGAATAGGTGGATACTTCCCAAAAACAACAACTTCGTCCCCAATATGAACATTTTCGATATCCGTAATATCAATCAAAGTGATGTCCATACTGATATTTCCAACCGTAGGTGCCAATTGGTTGTTGACCAAAAGTTGATAATTTCCATTGCCAGCTTTTCTAGGGAGTCCATCGGCATATCCTAGCGCAACTGCAGCTATCTTACTCGGACGAGTAATCAATCCATTGCGAGAATAGCCCACAGTTTCACCCACTTTCCTAGGTTTGATTTGCGAAATATAAGATTTCAAAGTCACACAAGGAATTAATTTTTTCATAATACTGACATTGGAATCTATGCCATACAAGCCCGTCCCCAAGCGTACCATGTCCAATTGGTATTGCGGAAAACGAATAATTCCAGCGGTATTCAAAATATGTCGGATGGGTTTATATGGAAGTATTAATTCTATTTGTTGTACCATTTTCAAATAAACATCAAATTGCGATTGAGTAAAATCGTCTTCTTTTTTAGCTTCGCTGGATGCCAAATGAGAAAATATACTTTTGACTTGAATATCATTTTTATATTTTCGTAAAATGGCAAGTAATTTTGGAATTTCATAAGGTTCAAAACCCATTCGATGCATTCCTGAATCCAATTTGAGATGAAAATGTGCTTTTTGACCTGCATTTTTGCAAAAAAGGATAAAAGATTGAAGCAATTCAAAACTATAAATCTCAGGTTCTAGATCATATTGAATAAAATCCTGATACGCCGCTTGTTCAGGATTGAGTACTAAAATAGGGGTGGTAATCCCTGCATTTCGCAATTCAATCCCTTCATCCGCATACGCCACTCCAAGATAATCCACTTTTTTGTATTCCAAAAATTTAGCAATTTCCACGCTTCCACTTCCGTAGGCAGATGCCTTGACCATTGCCATGATTTTGGTCGATTTTTTCAATAATTCAGAGAATGCCAAATAATTTTTTTCAAGGGCTTTCATATTGATTTCCAAAACGGTTTTATGCAATTTTTGAGTCAATTGAGTAGTGATTTTCTCAAATTGAAAGGCCCTTGCTCCTTTGATGAGTATGGCGGCATCTTTGAGTTGCAAACCAAATTTAGCATCTAAAAAGATTTGAGTTGTTTCATAAAAAAAGGCATTTATATCCGAAGGAAGATACTTTTCAATTTTTAAAATCTGTTTTCCAATACCAATAAAAATCTGGATTTTATGTTTTTGAATCAATTTTGAAATCTGTAAAAACAAATCACTATCATTCATTCCAGTTTGAAAAATATCGGATAAAATGACGACTTTTTCCAAATGATTGGCTTGTTGATCCAAGAAATTTAAAGCCAAATGCAAAGAAGTCAAATCCAAACTATAACTGTCATTGATAATCTTGCAATTGTTAAATCCACCGATCAATTCCAATCGCATGGCAACAGGTGTCAAACGATTCATTTTAGCGACAATATCCTCCTGTTTGTAACCCAAAACAAACATCGTCGCCCAAAGATGAATCATATTTTCAATAGAGGCATCATCAGTGTAAGTGGTCGTCAATTGGATGGATTTTCCTTCATAAACAGCATCAATTTGAGTCAAATCTCTCGAAATATCGATATTTTTGATTTCCAAATCAGCTTTTTGTTTCCTAGACCAAGAAAATAATCGTTTTCCTTTGAATGATTTCAAAACCCGTTGAATAGGATTGTAATCTTTATTGTAAATGATGGTATCTGCATGTTCAAAAAGGATGGCTTTTTCCTGTGTTTTTTGCAATAAATCATCAAAACCTTCATCGTGAGCGGTTCCGATATTCGTAAAAATGCCAATATTGCAATCAATTACGGGAGCGATATTTTTCATCGCCCCTTTGACTGTGATTCCTGCTTCAAAAATAGCCAAATCATGTTCTTTATCCATTTGCCAAACAGAAATTGGCACCCCAATCTGTGAATTATAACTTTTTGGACTACGAATCACATTGTAATCATCTTGTAGTAATTGAAAAAGCCAATCTTTGACGATGGTTTTTCCATTCGAACCCGTAATCCCTATGACAGGAATATCAAATTGATGGCGATGGTATTTCCCAATGGTTTGCAATGCTTTTACGGTATCTGTAACTACCAAAAAGTTGGCTTCGGGATAAGTGTTAATGAAAATATCATCAGAAACGATAAAATTGCGAACACCTTTTTCGATTAATTCTGGGATAAACTCATGTCCATCATTACGTACCCCTTTGATGGCGAAAAATAGCGTAATTTTAGCATCTAAAATCTGCCGACTATCGAAAAGTAAATCTTCGATTTTGTTGCTAGGCATAGGAAGATTTGCCACAATGGGGTGGGTGATTTCGGCAATTTTTTGAATAGTGTACATTGGCGATGGATTTGGGTGTCAAAGATACGGTTCTGTTTTGAGTTTTTGGGTAGGATTTGCTAAATTTAAGAATAGCAAGGAGCGATGGGGGAATTTGGTAAATCTAGACTTAG
>CAZOHX010000066.1:0-9043 GCA_964579315.1 uncultured Saprospiraceae bacterium | reverse complement strand
AGGAACGGGAGCGGTATCTGATAAAATTTCTGATTTCAGTATTAAAGATATTAAATATTCTTATGGTTTAGGACTAAGAGTATTGCTCAACAAAAAAGAGCAAATCAACATGAGAATTGATGCCGCATGGACAAATAATCATACCAATCCTAGATTTTATATAACCTTTGGTGAAGCGTTTTGAATATGAAAATAAGTATTATCATCCCCGTAAAGAATGAGGAAAAAATTATAGAGCATCAGTTGAAATACATTTTAAGCTGTATTTCTGAAGATGTTGAAATTATAGTAGTAGATGGGGGAAGTACTGATAAAACCCTTGAAATTGCCAAAAAATATCCTGTTTTATCTTTCATTTCTCCCAAAACAGGAAGAGCAAGTCAAATGAATTATGGAGCGAGACAAGCAAAGGGCTCCATTTTATATTTTGTTCATATAGATTCTACTCCACCAAAATCGTTTGTACAAGATATATTGGAATCTATCAAAGATGGCTATCCAATGGGTACTTATCGGCAAAAATTTGATTCCAATCATCTATTATTGAAAATTAATGCATTCTTTACTCGATTTGATTTTGATTGGTGTAGAGGCGGTGATCAAAGCTTTTTTATCAAAAAATCACTATTTTTTGAGATGCATGGCTACAATGAAGACTATGTAATTATGGAAGAGTATGAGTTTTTGAATCGAGTCAGAAAGCAAAATCGCCTTAAAATCATCCCCAAATATGTAATTACATCTGCTCGAAAATATGATTTGAATAGCTATTGGAAGGTGATGCTAGCCAATTTTGAAGCATTTAAATCTTTTCGAAAAGGAACAAAATCAGAAGAAATTGCAAAAAATTATAAAAAAAAATTAAATTTTTAAAAAATAATTTTTTCGATTTTTCGCCCAAAATGATGTCACCCATTATCGTTCAAGTATCTTATAAGTAATTTATTTTCAGTTTCTTATCTGTTGGTATTTGTTTTTTGTAAAAAATTAGACTGTCACAGAAAGTATCTGATTTTTCATATTTTAAAAATAAATATTTGTTAAAACCACATTCAAAAACTTGACTTTACCATCATAATGCTCGTATCTTGCAGACATATTCACATCACCTAGTGCTTGATTTCAAAAAGCAAATTATAAATACAAGTCTTACTATTTCCTAAAATACATCATTCTTTTCATAGAATGATCTGAAACTTGAACTATTTATAAACGGGTACTTAAAGGTACTTATATACTATTAACCAAAACTTTTTTAACATGAAATCATTACACACATCATTAACTTTAGTATTGTTTGTCTTTATGACACTTAAGTTATCAGCACAAGACATTGCGTCAACAGAGCCATCAACAGGTGCTTCATCTATTGAGACAACCAAAAAGGTGAAGCAGTTACACGGATTCTTAGAAGCATCCAATGTTTGCTCCAAACAGATTATGTTAGTTAATCGAATAGCGAAAGACTATATGATTATTGGATCAAATTCTAAAATCAAGGAGGATGCAATTACTGAATTACGAACAAGTATTTCCGAATTTGAAGAGCAGTTGGAACAGCTACAGGAATATGCACCTTCTTCTGAATTGAAGATTGATTTGCAAAAAATGAATTTTTCTTGGGCTTTTTATAAAAAACTGATCTTTGAAAAGAAAACAAAAGCCAACGCATTGAAGGTATTGACATATGCGGAGCGATTTACGGATGAAGTTACATTTACTTTGGAGTTAGTTCAGAATATTGCAGGAAAGTCTAGCTTGAAAAAAGTAACAGATTTAATTGGACTTTCAGGAACTCAACGGGTTTTATCTCAAAAAATTCCAATGTACTACGTTGCTCATAAATGGGGTCTAAAAGATAAAAAGATTGTAGATAAATTTGATGAGACCGTTAGTAGTTTCCGAAAAAATCTAAAAACTTTGGAAGAAAACCCAAAGAATACTAAAGGAACAAGTCTTTATTGGACAGGTGTATCTACTCAATTTGATTTTGAAAAGAAAGGCTATAAAATTCCAAGTGAACTTTCAGTAACAGAAATATTTCTTTTTACCAATGAAATAGAATCTAAAATGGGTTTGATCACTCGACTTTATACTAAAATACCAACAAAGTGATAATAGACATATGGCAATAAGCCGCCATTAATTAATAAAAAACCATTACCAAATATTGCCTAGAATGATTTGTTGAGGGTAGCTTTCATACCGTTTCAACCTGACCATCCTATGCACCATAATCTTACAATTTTAAAAATCTTACAATTTTATAACTATGAGAATCTTAATTATATTAACTATATCTACCCTTTTATCAACACAAAATTTTGCTCATAATATTCATAATGGGGGACAATTGCTCCAAAAAGTGAGTAATTTCAATGAAGAAGCAAAATTATCTGACTCTGAATTAATACAATTGGCACTTGAAGAAAGAATGCTTTCTCAACGATTGGCAAAAAATTTCATCTTAATGGGCACTGAATTTTCTTACAAAGATGTGGTTGAATTTGAATTTGAATCTGACATGCATACTTTTGAAAAAAATATGCAAAAATTGATCAAACTGTCTCCTGATGAAGAAATTTCAATGGAGTATCAAAAAATGAAATTTATTTGGAGTTATTACAAGCAAATTTTGAAATCAAAAAATGTAAAGTCAACAGTACCCGTGGTCATTGATTATAGCAATCGTTTGTTAGATGCGACAGAGTATTCTATAAAATTAATTAGTAAAAAAACGAAAGTAAAGCGATCTAAGTTAATGATTGCTGCTGGGAAATGCCAAATGATTACTCAAAGAATAGCATTATTACTACTTGCCAATAAATGGGAAGTTCGATATGACAAGATGGAAACATTGTACGATGAGAATAAGCAAGCTTTTAAGAAAAATTTAAAATATATGTATTTTAATAAAGGAAATACAAAAGGAACAAAGCTATATTTGAAATTAATAGTAAATCACTTTAGACATAATAAAAAAGATTTGGTTTTAGATAAACTTGATGATATGTCTGCTGATGATATTTACATATTAACACAAGAAGTACTTGATAAATTACGGCTTCTTGAGAAATTATATTCTGAAATGAATAAAAAGAGGACAAAAAGAATTGCGGTTAAATAGTTGTTAAATAGTGAATTTAAAAAAGGGTGTGTTCGAAAGAATACATCCTTTTTTTGTGTAGGCATTTTGGAAATTACGGAAATTATTATTTCTTTAGTCTTTTATATAAAATATTGATATATTTGGCTTAAATTTTGATTTTGAATGCATAGTTTTAGCCATATGATAGTTAAATTATATTTTAAAAATACACTATGAAGAGGATTTTATGTATCATTTTATTATTTTTATCTGTTATTAGTTATTCGCAAGTAACTGCAGATGAACTTGTTGTATTACATACGGTGAATACTATTGCAAATATGAATGCAATTGTTACTCCTGCAACGGGTTCTTTGGTTTTTAATCAAGAAGATAATCATGTATATGTTTATGATGGTTCTGCTTGGATTGTTTATAATGATGTGCATGTACCTTATATTACCAATAGGGAAGCACAGAAAGTCTCAGTAAATGGTACTAAAACGATTACATTTAAGGGGGTACATTTTACACCTACAACCACTTTGACGATTCCTGGATTTGGAGGTACTATTAATTCAATAACTGTTTTGTCACCTACCGATATAGATGTTAATATCACTGCAGATGCTGTTTTAGGTACTTATGATATTGTGGTTTCCAATGGTGGGGTATTAAATACATCATGGGCTAATAATGGAACTGGGTTATTGCAAGTTGTCAATAATGATGGAACTTCTCAATCAACTGCGGGATTGTCATGCAAAACGATTTTGGATGATGGAAATTCAACAGGAGATGGCACCTATTGGATCAATCCAGATGGAGGAGCTACGGATAATGCTTTTCAGGTATTTTGTGATATGACCACGGATGGTGGGGGATGGACACGGTTGGACTATATTGTCAATTTGCCACATATTAATCATTTTGGAAATGGGCCTGATACTCCACGGTGGTTGCCTGACGATTTTTCTTTGTCATTGACTGATACTCAAATTAATGATATCAGAAGTGTATCTACTGAGGGAAAACAAACTTATCGTGGTACTTGTGATGGAGTGATTCACTATAAATATAGTTCCAACTATAATTATGCTTTTGGATTTCGTTTTCATACAGGTCATGAAACGGTATCTCAACAGCAAACTTATCCTTCAACAAATATTACTGTAGTGTCTGATGGTTGTCAAACAAATAATAGCTCGTCAGCGGATACCGTTTTCGACATTGTTGATCTTAGAGTACCAGTGATTAATGTTAAATCCAGAGATAATGGAGCCTCATCTGAAAAATTCGGATCACCATTGACATCAAATCCAGCTTGGTTAAGATAGATGCTAAGTAAACTCATTGCAAAAAAGAAGTGGATTATAGTCCTAGGAATTATCCTATTTTGTGTAGTATTAAATTATTTTTTTAGAGAAGTTCATTCTATTCCAAGTCATGCGACATCATGTGTAAAATGCCATGGTGATGTAATGGGTTTTTCTTTAGGTCACCAAAATGTGTCATGTGCTTCTTGTCACTTGGGAAATACTTCTGATTTTACTAAAAATGCACATGAAGGAATGATTTCTATTCCAGGCAACTTGGATAATGTATCCAAAACATGTGCTCAATCTGGCTGTCATGTGGGTATTGATCATAGGGTTAAAACGAGCTTGATGAATACAATGAGTGGCGTGGTGGCAGTGGATAAGTTTATTTTTGGAGAATCTTGGGATTTGGATCAGATTCATCATATTGATTCATTAAAATTTTCTGCTGCAGATACTCATTTACGACAATTATGTGCTTCTTGCCATTTAGGAAATAATAAAATGGAAACTGGAGCTATTTCTGAATTGACAAGGGGTGGAGGATGCAATGCTTGTCATTTGAATTACTCCGAAGATGCATTAAAAAATCACCAAGAATATCTTAATTCTGAATTTACAAATCTTCCAAAAGTTCATCCTAGTTTATCTTTAAATATTTCAGATGACCATTGTTTTGGTTGTCATAGTCGTTCCGCTCGAATATCTACCAATTATGAGGGTTGGCATGAAATATCAATTTCTTCGGATACTTTTTCCAAAACTAGAATATTGAAGGATGGTCGCCAACTTGGTTATGTTCAAGCGGATATTCATCATGATTTAGGACTAAATTGTATAGATTGCCATAGTGCGAATGAGGTAATGGGGGACGGAAATATATATGCCCATGAATCAGAAGCTGTAAAAATTCAATGTAAAGATTGTCATCAAAAGGATAATCCAAAAACAGTTTTGTTTGATGACTTGGATGCAGAATCTCAAAAGATTATCCAATTGAGAAATCTTCCAAAAGATGTAAAATATGTAGTTGGTGAAAACGATAATCCTTTGATAAATGTGTATGAAAATACCGAAGGGAACTTAGTCTTTATTGGGAAAATATCAAAGAAAAATTATAAATTATCTCCTCCTAATGCTGCATGTCTTCAAAAAAGTCATGAGAAAATAGCATGTGAAACATGTCATACGGCATGGGCACCACAATGTGTTTCGTGTCATACTTCATTTGATACGACTCAACTTCGATATGATCATTTAACACATTTGAAACATCAAGGAAAATGGATTGAAAAAGGGGATATGTATCGGGCGGAGTATCCAACTTTAGGAGTAATGAAGGATGATGAAATCGAAAAAATAAAGACATTCATTCAGGGCATGACGATGACATTGGATCAATCTGCTTTTCCTAATAAAAATGATGTGAAGCATATTAGGCGTTTTGCACCTACTTTTGCACATACAATTTCGAAAAAAGGGCAGTCGTGTTCCAATTGTCATCGAAATCCTATAGCTTTAGGATATGGAAAGGGTACATTGAAATTTGATAAACATCTAAGAAAATGGAAATTTACACCTTCAATGGGCATCAACGCAGATGATAATCTTCCAAAAGATGCCTGGATTGGATTTATGAATAAAAATATAGGAAATACTACTCGAAAAAATGGTCGTAGTTTGAATCAAGAAGAGCAGATTAAAATGTTGAAAGTGGGTACGTGTTTGACTTGTCATAAGGATGATTCAGAGGTGAGTGCTTTGATGTTGAAAGATTTTCAAAGTGCTCTTTTGCAGATTTCACCTGATTGTATTCAAATGTCGAATTAAACCTATCCTAAATGATTTATATGACACAAATCGAGAAAAACTAGTGCTTTCTTTGAAAAATGAAATTTAAAAACTAAGGGTTTTACCCCATTTTTCATAAATCGTTGATTTTTAGGAGAAATTGTCATATCTTTACATCGAACGTATTAAACAAATTATTTTTATCCCATAATTTTAAAAGAAACACAATGTTACAGAACAATCACAACCCTCGTACATCTCCAAATTTACCAGAGAAATTATTGAACGTACTATTAGATCAAATTAAAGGAAGTAATGTTAACTCTGGCTTAAATGCCAAAGTTAAAAGAACATTTACTTTGACGTCAATTCTAGAGGAGTAAACAAACGTATTCATACTAATCCAATTTGATATAAGAAGGCGGAGTTCGAAAACGCTTCGCTTTTTTTGAATTAGTATCTATTGACATTTTCAATGTTTCGCATGAAATCTAATTCATGGTGAATTCTAATGTTTTTCTCTTTTGCCTATCTTTCATTATTAATCTATACTTACCTTCGTATATCATAATCGGTGCATGTTGTTGAGCAGTGATTTCTATAGCATCTACAGGTACGGCTTCTTCAAAATCTTCATTTTTATTATAGACCAATAGCAGACATGGATATGAAAAACCATATTTATCTAGGTTAATTGTTTTTTTTCGTTTTTGATCGTCTATATTTACCCATTGGGGTCTTTTGTCTTTGTATTTTGTTTTGGGAAGAAATACTTGAATATCGAATGGCTTATTTTTATCTTTTGAATCCGTAAAAGAAATATCTGATTTTGAAAAAACGGTTGCTTGGTTTACATTCGCAGCATTGACAAATGGAGATTGATGTCCACAATCTTCTAGCATTTCAACTTGGTCTATCGTTAACGGATCTGCTCCTTTACCCAGTTTTCGCAGCCAATAAGCCAAGTATTTTTTATGATTAAAAGGTTGTTCACGTATGCCGTTTTTAGAAGTGTAAACAAGTACTTTTATCCCATTATTTCGGTTGATTTGCCGAATAATATTCATGGCTCGACACCAATGGTTGGCAGAAATACTAAGAGCATTTTTATCTTTTGCAAGAGATTTATCTCTTTTAAGAATTTTCTTAGCTTTCTTAATCTCCGATGTTGTAGGGGCGTAAGGAAAAATAGTATATCCAATTTTAATGGCTTCACGAATCATCTCTCCAAACGCAGGTTCTTTGATATATTTTCCATCCGTTGTGGCGGGGTAGCCCCTTGCATTAATTTTTTGGGCACTAGGCACTAAATCTCCAACCGCTAGATGATGAAAACCTAAATCATACATTTCTTTTAATAGACTTTTTGTAAAAACTCTTGTTTGTGGCTTCAATCGACCATCGTTGATACAAACAATATTTTTTGTGGCTGCTTTTTTTAGAATGAACTGTTTAGCAGAATTGCGAGTATATGATTTTAAAGTTTTGATTGCATCTATATCTCTATGGTCATTGGTGTTGCATTTCATGACCAAATCATATCTTCCAATATTTAGATAATTTTCAGGTTTTTTGATAGTTTTAGAAAACGAGTAATTGATATCTATCTCATTTTGATCTACTTCACGAATATCCCTTTTGGAAACCAATTTGCTACTAGCTAAAAATTCAACCCTTCTATTTTCTTGTCTGCCAGCCTCTGTTTCATTTGTGGCAATAGGTTTGCTACTGCCCAATCCTTTGGATGTCAATCTTTTTTTGTCAATTCCATTATTGATTAAGTAATTTTTGACTGATTTTGCTCTATTTTCTGATAATTCTTGGTTGTGATATCCTACCCCAACGCTATCGGTGTGCCCAATAATTTCGACTTTAATGGAAGGGTTTTTTTCTAAATATTTGACAATATCATTTAAAACCAAGAAAGATTGTGGCAGCAGATCATATTTATCGGTTTCAAAATATATATTGTTTAAGCCATCAGGGGTAGTATTTTTTGGATTATAAACTTTAGAAACATCAATGAATCTTTCGACCAAAACATCATCAATATAGAAATAGCCCGCCATTAAAGGAGTCGGATTATTATCATCAAGGAATTGTCCAATATATAGAAAGTTGTCTTCTGATTTAGCTGTAAAACTTCCAGATATTTTAATCCATTTATTGGGAATAAAGGGCTCGGTAGATTTTGGGCTCACTTGTGGTTTAGCATGAATCACTTTAGTATCTTTTTGAAAATATTTTTTTCCTATGTAAGCTCCAAAATTTACATTTTTATTCGGAGCAACTTTGGATTTATGATAATCCTTATTATAGGCTACCCAAAATTCAATGTAGTAAGTGGTATTTGGAACTAATTTTTCTCGTAGTTTAACACGAACATATTCAGACCAAAAGTCACCATGAATGACAATTCCAGCCATCATATTGCCTGAATGAGCAGGTATTGCTTTAAATTTTTTGGTTTTAAATCGTGGGCTTATTAAATCTGTGGAAGCAAGATTGGCTGCTGTCCAAAATTTACTCATTTTTTGAAATTCATGCCCAGAATCCAGCATAGAATTGGGTAAACGATCATATTCTTCAAAACTAGGATTGGGTACTAAATTTTGACTCCATGCAAATTGACACCATAGGATAAAAAGAAAAGTAATATTTTTCATATACTATTAATACGAGTGAATCACTGATTTGTTAACGCTAATTCGAAATAAGAATTACTTAAGAATTCGTTTCAAAGCAGCATAAGGTTGCACCAATTTTCCTGTATTTATAGTTTCATTGGTTGGCAATCCTGTTTCATTGAGAAGCGTCCATATTTGTTGTGTATTCATTTCTGGAC
>CAZOHX010000065.1:0-9090 GCA_964579315.1 uncultured Saprospiraceae bacterium | reverse complement strand
AATTCCTGCCATACAGACCAGTCACCAGATTTTGACTCAATCCAAATCTATAATTGACAGTTGGGGAAAATTGACCGTAATAGCAAAAGATACCCCTGGATTTATTGTCAATCGTGTTGCAAGACCATTTTACGGAGAAGCACTTCGTATCTTAGAAGAAGGAATTGCAGACGTAGCGACTATAGATTGGGCAATGACAACAATCGGTGGCTTTAGAATGGGGCCTTTTACCTTGATGGATTATATTGGAAATGATATCAATTATACGATTACGGAAACTGTTTTCAAATCTTTTTACTACGATCCTAGGTATAAACCCGCTTTTACACAAAAGAGATTGTCTGAAGCAGGATTTTGGGGAAGAAAAACGGGGAAAGGTTATTATGATTATAGTGAAAATGCCATTCAACCCATACCCCAGAAAGATGAAAAACTAGGTAAGAAAATTGTAAATCGTATCGTGACTATGTTGATCAATGAAGCAGCAGATGCCTTGTATTTGAATATTGCGTCAAGAGACGACATTGATACAGCTATGGAAAAAGGGGTGAATTATCCAAAAGGATTACTAAAATGGGCGGATGAGATAGGGATTAAGAAGGTGGTCAAAAGGATGGATAAATTACATAATTTTTATTTAGAAGATAGATATAGATGTAGTCCGCTATTGCGAAAAATGAAGAAAGATAAATTGAGTTTTTATTAATTAATATCTAGGCATGAAGCAAATTCTTTTATTATTTTGTGTTTTTTTTAGTTTAAACACTAAAGCACAAATCACTACACAAGACGCAGCACCTATGCCAGAAGCAGTGAGTAATCACGCAGTTGCACTAGGTATGCAGAATGGCAAAAAATATATTTATAGTTTTGCAGGCATTGATACATCAAAAGTTTTTTCGGGTATTCATAAAAGATGTTTTCGATATGACATAGCTGCAAATGAGTGGTCTATTTTGGACGATTTGCCTTCAGGAGAAGGAAGAATTGCAGCTTATGCGAGTACAGTCAAGAACAAAATCTATATCATAGGTGGCTACCACGTTTTTGAAGATACAAAAGAAACATCCTACAATAAAGTACATATTTTCAATCCAGAAACCAATCATTTTGAAGCCGATGGAACATCTATACCCGTTCCCATTGATGACCAAGTGCAGGCAGTTTGGCGAGATAGTTTGATCTATGTGATTACGGGTTGGAGCAATACGGACAATGTAGATAAAGTACAAATATACAATCCTACAAAGGATAAGTGGATGAAAGGAAAACCCGTTATATCCAATAGTAAATGCAAAGCATTTGGTGCATCGGGTACCATTATTGGTGATACCATATATTATTATGGGGGAGCTATTGCTTCTGGATTTGTATCCGCCATCTATTTTAGAAAAGGGATCATCAATCCCGATGACCCTACGGATATTACATGGTCAGCCGATAAAATTGTTCAAAAATCTTATCGTTCAGGCGTGTCCACTTACCAAGGCATACCATTTTGGTTAGGAGGTAGTCAAAACACTTATAATTACGATGGGGTAGCGTATGACGGATCGGGGATAGTGGAACCGTTGGGATTAGCCACTTTTTATAATATTCAGAAAGAAAAACTTTTTCAAATGGATATAGATAAGAAAGTGATGGATTTACGTGGAATCGTAAAAATAAAGGACGGTACTTATTTTGTATGTGGGGGCATGGAAGAAGGTGCGATAGTAACGAATAAGTCATTTTTTGTGAATATGGATTTTCAAACCCAAAACACAGATATTCATTCATCAGAAATAAAACTTTTTCCAAATCCAACGGGAAATAGGATCTCTTGGGAGAAACCTATAACAGGAGAAATTAAATTATTTGATGTAAAAGGTCATTTAGTGATGACAAAGCGTATTTTTGATAAAAAGCAAATGAATATCCAACCATTGATACCGAATATATATTTTATCCATTTTTATGATAATAATGGAAAATTAGTTTTCAAACAAAAAATAATCATAAAATAATGTTATCACCCAAAGAAATTGCCATAGAACGGATGTTAGAGAAGGATGCTTTCTCCCAATGGTTGGGCATCGAGATATTGGAAATTGAAAAAGGCTATTGTAAAGTGAGCATGACCGTTAGAGCTGAAATGACAAATGGATTTAAAATTGCCCATGGTGGAATAAGCTATTCTTT
This sequence comes from uncultured Saprospiraceae bacterium, assembly GCA_964579315.1. Classification (GTDB taxonomy): domain Bacteria; phylum Bacteroidota; class Bacteroidia; order Chitinophagales; family Saprospiraceae; genus CAMZLN01. The sequence goes on along the minus strand of CAZOHX010000065.1, from coordinate 6,909 downwards.
GGCAGATAGTGCTTTTGCTTTTGCATCAAACAGTCATGGGATACAATCGGTATCGTTAGAAACAAGCATTTCGCATTTGAAAAAAATACTCCATGGAGATCAATTAACTGCCATTGCCAAGGAAATAAATTTAACAAGAAAAACAGGATTATATCAAATAGAAATTAAAAATCAAAAGGATGAGTTAGTCGCCCAATTTAAAGGAATCGTTTATAGAACTGCTAGAGAATGGGTATGATTTTTTAGTTATTCAGTTATCAATTGAGATTTAAGGCATAAAATTACAAAATAAAATATGAAAGAAACATACATTATAGATGCGATACGTACGCCCATTGGAAAATTTAAGGGGAGTTTATCCACGATTAGAACAGATGATTTAGGTGCTATTCCAATTCGGGCGTTGATGGAACGAAATCCAACTGTACCCAAAGAAGCCATCGAAGATGTAATCTTAGGATGTGCCAATCAAGCGGGAGAAGACAATCGAAATGTAGCAAGAATGAGTTTGCTTCTTGCAGGATTACCTTTTTCTGTACCTGGGGAAACGGTCAATAGATTGTGTTCGTCAGGAATGTCCTCTGTAATTCATGCAAGTAGAGCTATTAAATCAGGAGATGGCAACATTTTCATAGCAGGTGGTGTAGAAAATATGACAAGAGGACCTTGGGTGATATCTAAGGTGTCGAGTGCCTTTGGAAGAGATGCCCAAATGCATGATTCAAGTTTTGGATGGAGATTTATCAATCCAAAAATGAAGGCATTGTATGGAGTAGAAGGCATGGGCTCAACAGCTGAAAATTTGGCAGAGATGTATAAAATTTCCCGAGCAGATCAAGATCTATTTGCATACCATTCTCAAATGAAGGCTGCAAAAGCACAAGATTCAGGACGATTTGTCGAAGAAATTGTTCCCGTTTCCATACCACAAAGAAAAAAGGACCCCATTATTTTTGAGAGAGATGAATTTATTCGTCCAAATACAACAGTGGAAGTACTTGGAAAATTAAGACCTGCATTCAAATCCCTAGAAAAGGGGGGAAGTGTGACCGCAGGAAATGCATCAGGTCTAAATGATGGAGCTGCTGCTATGCTGGTGGCATCAGAACAAGCAATCAAAGCATACAATCTTAGTCCAAAAGCAAGAATTGTATCGAGTGCGGTAGTAGGCGTCGAACCTAGAATCATGGGAATCGGTCCTGTAAAAGCATCATTGAAGGCATTGAAAAAAGCAGGATTGACGATGGCAGACATGGATATTATTGAATTGAATGAAGCGTTCTCGGCACAAAGTTTGGCTTGTATTAGGGCATGGGGACTGGATGATAATGATGAGCGAATTAATCCCAATGGGGGAGCGATAGCCATAGGTCATCCGCTAGGAGTGAGTGGAACAAGAATATTACAAACGGCTGCCATTGAACTACATCATCAAAAAAAACGTTTTGCATTAGTAACGATGTGTATAGGTGTAGGACAAGGATATGCGACGATTATTGAAAGGGTATAGGACTAAAATTTAGTTGAGTGGTTGAGTGTTGAGATGAAAAGCTAACATGATTTTGAGTTTTTGTAGTATGAAAATAATCGGGTCATTTTATAGTAATGAGTATTAAAATAAAAAAGCGTAACTTACGTGAATAAAATAATAAATTAAACAATAAAAACCTATTAATTATGAGTAGAAGATCATTTTTTGAATCATCCAATCCAGTTATGTCGGATGATAAATTTACAAGAGTAAAAGCTGGCAGTGATGAAGTAATGACTGTCCAAGGAGCAATAAATAAAACATTTGTATTGACATTCATTTTGCTTGGAACAGCATTTATTGGATTTGCCAATCCATCCCCGCTATATATGTGGGGCGGAGCAATTGGCGGATTGATTATGGTGATATGGGCGTCTATGCAACCGAGCCGTTCGGGGATATTAGCCCCTTTATATGCTGCTTTTGAAGGACTATTTGTGGGAGCGGTATCTGCAATATATGCCTCATTGGGTGGTGGTATCATTTTCCAAGCGGTAACCTTAACCATGGCCATTCTATTTACGATGTTGTTTTTGTATAAAATGGAAATCATCAAAGTCACGGAGAAATTGAGATCGGGAATCATGATGGCAACAGGTGCTGTTTTTATCGTTTATTTACTAAACATGGTGCTTCATATGTTTGGGATCAATATGCCCTATCTTCATCAAGGGGGAGTGATAGGGATAGGAATCAGTTTGGTTATCATCGCAATTGCATCGATGAATCTATTACTGGATTTTGATTTTATTGAGAAAGGCGCTAGAGCGCAAGCACCAGAATATATGGAATGGTTTGCAGGTATGGGACTATTGGTTACTTTAGTTTGGATATACTTGGAAATTCTTAGATTGTTGTCAAAACTTAGTCGGAATTAGTATGAGGTAGATTTATTAAAGCACAAAAAAAAGGGGAGTAAAATATTTTACTCCCTTTTTTTTTGTGAATTTTTCCAATCTATTCCTTAACAAGTTTCCCCTCAGGTTTCATCTGTGGAAAAAACAAAACTTCTTGAATAGAACTTTGATTGGTCAACATCATTGTCAATCGATCAATCCCAATACCCAATCCTGAAGTTGGAGGCATTCCGTATTCTAATGCTCGCAAGAAATCTTCATCCAAGACCATGGCATCTTCATCCCCTCTATCTGCCAATGCCAATTGATCGACAAATCGTTCTCGTTGATCGATAGGGTCATTTAATTCAGAATATGCGTTGGCAATTTCTTTTCCAGAAACAAATAATTCAAAACGCTCTACCAAACCTTCTGAAGTTCTATGTTTTTTTGCCAAAGGCGTCATTTCTATAGGATAATCCGTGATATAAGTAGGTTGAATCAAGTTAGCTTCTACTTTTTCACCAAATATTTCATCAATTAATTTTCCTTTTCCCATCGTTGGATCTACTTCGATATGTAGTTTTTTACAGACATCTCTCAGTTGGGGTTCATCCATTTTTGAAACATCAATACCCGTATAGTGCTCAATGGATTCATACATGGTCATTCGTGTATAGGGACCTTTAAAGTCAATGGTATGTGCTCCATAAGTTACTTTCGTACCACCAGTCACAGCCTTTGTTACTATTTCCAAACATTCTTCTACCATACCCATCATCCAGATATAATCCTTGTAAGCGACGTATATTTCCATGGAGGTAAACTCTGGATTGTGGGTACGATCCATACCTTCATTTCTAAACATTTTTCCAAATTCAAATACCCCATCAAATCCCCCAACAATCAATCTTTTAAGATATAATTCATTGGCAATTCTCAGATACAATGGCATATCTAAGGTATTGTGATGCGTTTCAAAAGGTTTGGCAGCAGCCCCACCATGAATAGGTTGTAAAACGGGGGTTTCGACTTCCATCCAACCTTGTTCTACAAAATATTGCCGCATAGAAGAAATGACTTTACTTCTTTTGATAAAAATATCTCGTACTTGTGGATTTACGGTCAAATCGACATATCGTTGTCTATATCTCAATTCAGGATCTTTAAATTCATCATAGACATTGCCCTCTTTATCTCGTTTGACAATGGGTAAAGTTTTAAGTGCTTTCCCAAGAAAAGTTAAATCTTTTACTTTGAGAGAAACTTCTCCAGTTTGAGTAGCGAAGAGTTCTCCTTTTACGCCAATAAAATCACCGATATGAAGCAATTTGATTAATTTACCAATTTTTTCTTGTTCATCGGGATCTTTTGTGATTGTTTTTTTATTCAAGTACAATTGAATCACTCCATCGGAATCTTGCAATTTTGCAAATGGTCCGCGTTGACCCATAAACCGACCTGCCATTGAAAACTCACCAAATTTTTCAGGAGAAAAAGCTCCAAGAGCCGAGACACGAATTTCCTGAATATAATCTTCCAAAGCCATAGGTTTACGCTTTGTACCTTTATCAAATTCTATAAATTCTGTCAAATCAGTCAAATCTAAAACGGTGGAAGTTTTGAATTTACTTTCCAAAAGAATTTCCATTAATTTTTCTGCACCAAGATGCCCGACTCCATGAATGTCTTCCAATAATTTGACAAGATTCTGTTTATAAGATTTAGTTACAAAATCTTTAGATTTAAAATTTACATCAAATTTCTCGGCGGGAAAAGGATTAATCCCTAAATCTTGAATCTTCTCCAACGCTTCTCTTCTCACTATTTCTTGTTCTGTCAACTGCATCTTATTAAGTATTTTGTTTATAAAAAGGACTCAAAGTTATTAATAACTAGGATTAAATAATAATTAATTAGTTAATAAAATGGAAATATTACCTTGATTTATGTACAAAATATAAAATAAACATGAATTTTATTACCAAATACAATTAAAGCCTTTTCTTTTTGCAATAAAATACCGACTTTTGTAGGGTCTATTATTTCCTAAAATAGCATCAACATATTTTTTTATCATAATTGAGATTGTGAATTAATAATCAAATAGTTATATGGTAAAAATATTATATTTTTAAGAAGAAAGATATTGATGCTAGAAAAATAACACCTAGAATGGTTAAAACACGAAAAATTGCTGTAATTTTTGCACTCCATTTCCTGACTTTTTTGACTGGAATTGCACAGTGTCCTGAAATTAATGCAAGTTCTATTTCCTCCGACTTTTGCATCAGCAATAAAATTTCAGATTTGTTTATTTCTGAGTATATTGAATCTCCTGATGCAAAATGCCTAGAATTATACAATGGAACGGGGGCTGCTGTTAATTTATATTTAGAAGATTATTCGTTGAAAATTTATGAAAATGGAAATAGTACGCCTGTTTCGATTGATTTGGACAACGTGATTATTGTTGATAAAAAGACATTGACCATTTGTGATGTTTCTTCAAATGTGGAATACACAGATAAAGCAGACATGACAGATAACTTGATTTTTGATGGAAATGATGCCATAGCCCTTTATCATGATAACAATTTGATTGATCAGATAGGCGTAGTGGGCTGTAATCCTGGTGAAAAATGGGCAGCGGTTTCTGGACAGCGTACTCAAAATGCAAAATTAATAAGAATACCTACGACGGCAGCAGGGGCAAAAGGGAATTATAACAATTGTGATTTTACGCCATTAGCTACCGAATGGTCCATTTATGAAGCAGATGCGACTACGTTAGGGGAGCATAATTCTATTTTATCAGATGCGTGTTGTACCCTTTGCCCCAATCAATTATTTAATCTTAATATTGATGATGGCACCAATTTGCCACAAGGTGGGAGTATAGATTGGAATTATAGTTTGGAACCCAATTTTGATCCTTATTACGAAGGCACTTATTTTACATCAAGTATAATTCCTGCTGTTAATTGTGCTCCTGCAAGCGGAAAAGTCGTTTTTAATGAGATAATGGTCTCTCCATTAAATCACGATGATGATACAGATAATCCCACCACAGGAGAATGGATTGAGCTTTTAGGCCCAGCAGGAACCGATATTGGATGCTATTTAATTTCTGATGGAGATTGGGTGATTCGGATACCACCAAATACTATTTTAGATCAAGATGGTCTTTTTGTGATTGGATTTTCAGCGGTTTCTGAAAAGCCAATTGACTTGGATTTAGAGACCTGTAATTGTACTTTTTCAAATGACCCCAATAAAGTGCTTACCTTAGATGATACAGGAGAATATATTTTATTATTTAATGGTAATACTTATTCCGACGCTTTGAAGTATGGAAATCCAGCTTTTAATAATAGTTTTCCATTTGGGGATATTGTAGCAGGGGGTAATATTCCTACACCGAGTATTACGGGATGTGTCAATAATAATTTCAATTTATTAGTGCCCAACTGGGCAAATACACTTTTATTACCTGCCAAGGGGGAAAGTTATGAAAGAGACCCTGATTATTTTGGAAATTTTATTGCAGAAGCGGGTGGCTCACAAGGAAGTTGTAATGTGGATTTGGATAAGGCTGTATTTCCTTTGGTATCCACTTATGGATTTTTAGATAATTTATGTAACAAACAGGTGTATATAAAAGGTAAAATAAATCCTAGTTATGGAAATTGCGATCAATCCAATCTTGCATCTACAAAGCAATTGGAAGTTTGCATAGCTTGTCCTAAAATAGATATTCATACTACATTGATGGAAGATGAATCTATCGAAGTCAATGGAACTACATATGATATCAACAATCCTAAGGGACAAGAAAAAGATGTGGCAACAGGAGATATTTGTAATACGACCTATGATGTTGATTTACAATTTTTAGCACCCCCACCTTGTCCTGAATTTACAGTTTACAATGCTACCGCAGGTACAAATTGTAATAATGGATGTCAATTGTGTCCCAATGATGCCATTGAAATAACATTGGAAGGAGAAAATTTACCCCAAGGAACGGTGGATTGGTATTTGGGTACGACTCCTAATTTTGATCCATATGCTGGGGGTGGTGATTTTATTTCTAGTTCTCAGATTCATGTAAAGACGGCTGAAGTTACACCTTGTGATCCTTGTCCTGATCTAATTGCTTTAATGGTTGATGCTTGTAATCAAAATAGTCAAGGAATTTATGAATCAGATAATGAATTTTTGATTATTTCTTCTGGAGGTGGAATCCCTTTGGCTGGGGATATTCAGATTGATTTAGCTACTCAGAACAACCAACAGGGTCCACAAAATTTAGATATTAACATAGGCCCAAATCCATGCTCTTTTTTGAATACACCTGATCCTTTTTTGATTGCAGGGCTTGTTTCGTCTATGAATTGTGATAATACAAATATTATACCTGCTGGACCAAATACTCCTATCCCCGCAGGTGCTTTGGTTGTTGTTTTTATGAGTTCTAATGTTACAATAAATTATGATTTTGATGGACTTTGTGCCAATGGAGAAACAATATATGTATTG
>CAZOHX010000064.1:0-9181 GCA_964579315.1 uncultured Saprospiraceae bacterium | reverse complement strand
TCCAGATGATATGGCAGACTTTTTAATTTTATGTTATCATAGAAATCTAAACCGAAATCCATTAAATGTGAAAGAACAAGTAACACAAATTCAGGAGCGACGTAAACGAATTCGTGAAAAGCGATTACGTAAAGGAAAAGTCATTAAAGAATTCACCAGAAAAATAAAAAAGAAAAAAGGTTAGCAAAAAAAACTTTTATTTTTCCTTAATTTATATACATTTGCACATTATTAACTCTTAAGTCATAATGGATAAAGATTTAAATACTATTTTTTAAGTATGTATTTTTCTTTGAAACCATTGTGTTTATAAAACCAACGCTACGTTATGAGTAAAAATCTACTTATTGTTGAGTCCCCTGCGAAAGCTAAGACCATTGAAAAGTTTTTAGGTAAGGACTTTAAGGTAAAGTCAAGCTTTGGGCACGTCAGAGATTTATCCAAAGAAAAAATGGGGGTAGATATTGAAAATAATTTTGAACCAAAATATATCGTCTCACCAGATAAGCAAAAAGTCGTCAAAGACTTGAAGGATTGGGTTAAAAAAGTGGATCATGTATGGCTCGCTACCGATGATGACCGTGAGGGAGAAGCCATTTCATGGCATTTATGTAAAGTGCTTGGTTTAGATGAAAAAACTACGAATCGAATTGTTTTTCGAGAAATAACGGAAAAGGCAGTGAAAAAAGCCGTGGAATCTCCAGGAAGAGTTGATCTAAATTTAGTGGATGCTCAACAAGCCCGCCGTGTACTGGATAGACTTGTTGGATTTGAATTATCTCAAATTTTATGGAAAAAAGTTAGAAATAAATTATCCGCGGGTAGAGTTCAATCTGTTGCCGTCGAATTGGTTGTTGAAAGAGAACGTGAAATCCAAAATTTTAAACCTGAAGTTTATTTCAAAACGGATGCAATATTTATAGTTAGAGATGAAATTGGTAGAAAGGTAGAGTTAATTGCGGAATTACCAACTAGATTTAAATCAGAAAAAGAAGCACATGATTTTTTAAATAAATGTAAGGCTGCGACTTATTCTATCAATAAAATTGAAGTAAAGCCTGCCAAAAGGAAGCCATCCGCTCCTTTTACTACATCCACACTACAGCAAGAAGCTAGTAGAAAATTGGGTTTTGGTGTGAAGCGAACTATGTCAACAGCTCAAAGATTGTATGAACAGGGTTTTATATCTTATATGAGAACGGATTCTACTTTTTTGAGTGATACGGCTCTTTCGGGTATTGCTGATGAAATAACTAGTAAGTTTGGTAAAGAATACTTAGAACCAAGAAAATATAAAAGTAAATCTTCAAGTGCACAAGAAGCCCATGAGGCCATCCGACCAGCATACTTTGAGCGTGAAGTAGTAAGTTCGGATAGAGATGAGCAAAAATTATATGAATTAATTTGGAAACGGGCAATTGCTTCTCAAATGTCTGATGCTCTTTTGGAGAAAACTAAGGTCGAAATTGGTATTTCATCTGTGCCAGACCAATCTTTGGTAGCTAAAGGTGAAGTGTTGAAATTTGATGGTTTTCTTAGAGTATATATGGATTCAAAAGAAGAAGGTGCTGAAACTTCGGGGATTTTACCTCCTTTGAAAGTTGGACAAAATTTAGATTTAAAATCATTGACAAGTTTGGAAAGACTATCTAGGAGTTTAGGGCGTTTTTCAGAAGCAAGTTTGGTGAAAAAATTAGAAGAATTAGAAATTGGTCGTCCATCTACTTATGCTCCAACTATTAGTCGTATCATGGAACAAGGTCGTGGTTACGTTGTGAAAGAAACACGCGAAGGAAAAGAAACGGATTTTGCTTTATATACCTTACAAGATGGTGACATTTCTAAAAAAGTTCATGTAGAAAAGGTAGGTGGAGCAAAAAATAGATTATTCCCAACAGATATGGGGATGATTGTCAGTGATTTCTTGAGAGATCACTTTGCCGATATTATGGAATATAGTTTTACGGCTGAAATTGAAAGAGAGTTTGACGAAATCGCTAAAGGAAATAGAAAATGGCCTGAAATGTTAGCTAAGTTTTATACTCCTTTTCACAAAGCTGTTGAAAAAACTTTAGAAGAGGCTGAAAGAGCAACTGGGGAACGAATTTTAGGAAAAGATCCCGTCTCTGGACGTACTTTATTAGTAAGAATGTCTAAATTTGGTCCTGTGGTTCAAATTGGGCAACCCGATGAATTGGAAGAAGATGAGAAACCTAAATATGCAAGTTTAAGACCAGGTCAGTCGCTTGAAACGATAGATTTGGAAACGGCAATTGATTTGTTTCAGCTTCCTAAAACGGTTGGTCAATATGAAGATAAAGATGTAATTATCGGTATTGGTAGGTTTGGTCCTTATGTCAAATTTGATGATACTTTTATATCCCTCATGAAGGGAGAAGATCCTATGGGGGTAGATTTAGATCGTGCTATTGAATTGATTGAGCAAAAACGTAAAGCGGATGCACCAATCGGTGAATATAAAGGACATCCTTATACTAAAGGTGTCGGGCGTTTTGGTCCATTTTTGAAATGGAATGGCTTTTTTGTCAATATTCCACGTCGTTTTGATCCAGATAATATTACCGAAGCTGAATGTCATGAATTAATTGATGCTAAAATTGAAAAAGAAGCAAATCGGTACATCCATAGATGGGAAGATGAAAAAATTTCAGTTGAAAATGGTCGTTGGGGTCCATTTATTAGATTTAAGAAAAAGAGTATCAAAATTCCTAAGATTAATGATAAACGTGCTACGGCTGAAGATGTAAAAGATATGACCATCGAAGAGGCTAAAAAGATTATTGAAGCTGAAATACCAGGTGCTTTTACTAAGAAAAAACGGGCTGCTCCAAAGAAAAAAGCTACTAAAAAGACGGTTAAAAAGAAGTAATACAAATTTATCTTACAATCTTAAAATAGGAATATTCTCTTTATTGAAAATATTCCTATTTTATTAGAAACTGTTTTTTCTGCCTGAAATTGCAATCAATTATGCCATAAATTCCCATGCAGTGCGATAAATACCTTCTTTGTCCACATAGTCTAATAAAGCACTATAAAATTTGTCATTGCCAATGGTAGAACTATCTCCAATAACGATCAATAATTTTTTTGCACGTGTCATGGCTACATTCATACGTCTATAATCTTTTAAAAAACCAATTTCACCTTTTGGATTTGACCGAACCAATGATATATAGATTACGTCTTTTTCTTGTCCTTGAAAAGAATCAATTGTCGCAATTGAAAAAGGTAAATCCTTTAATTTTTCATCCTGTTTAAATGCTTTTTTAATTGTAATTACTTGCTCTTGATAGGGCGAAATTATTCCAATCGATGGCAATTCTTGAACATCAAATTGATCAAGTAACTGGTATAAATGTTCAAATAGTATCATCTGTTCATCTGGATTACTGCGACTTTTGTATTTTTCATCATAAATTTCTTCAAAATCACACCCTGCTGTATCAATGAATTCTAAACTATGATGTTCACCAATCGACAAATGATGATTTTGCACTGAAATATCAGCTTCAAGTTCATTTTGGTAAAAATATTGATTTGAAAATCCCATGATGACGTCATGCATTCTATACTGTGTTGTCAACAGATTAATGTTGGGCAATTTTGACAGCAATCGCTCCATCAATGTAATTGAAAAACCTTGTTTATTGGCTTGATAGGATTTTACCGTAGGGGGTAACTGAAATGGATCTCCAGCCAAAACAACTTTGTCCGCTTTGAGTATAGGAATCCAAGTGGCAGGTTCTAATGCTTGTGCTGCTTCATCGATGAATACTGTTTTGAAATGATATTTTTTTAATATTTTTGATGCCGAACCTACGAGCGTACATGTAATCACATCTGCACCATCTAGTATTTGACCAATTATTTTTGTTTCCAAGTCATTGGCCCAAGCTTCTAATTCTCGTGCTTCTTGATAAGCTTCTTTTCTTGCGTTGTATTCAGATTTTCCGAAATTTCGCTTGTATTTTTGAGCTTTTCTACGTGCTTGAGCTGCCTTAATTTTAATTTTTTTAATATTTTTACTTTCGGGATGATTAGATAATCTACCATCTAAAGACATGTCGATAATAGATTTGTCTAATCGAGAAATATTACCTAAACGTACTACATTTAGTCCAATCTCTGAGAGTTTGATAGTCAATAAATCAACGGCAGTATTTGAAGGAGCACATACTAAAACTTGTTGTTCTGTTTCAATAGTCAATTGAATAGCCTTCACAAGTGTGGTTGTTTTTCCTGTACCAGGCGGGCCATGTATAATGGCAATATCTCTAGCTGCTAAAATGTTCTGGATCGCCAAATTTTGAGAATTATTTAGAGATGCTACTTGGATTGGATTTAATTTTTCAAAGTATGCATCTGTTTTACCAAAAACAACATTTTTTATTTCCCCTAATCTGTCATTTGAAGCTTTAATAACCATATCTAAGGCAAATTGCATTTCAACATAAGTCCGTTCATCAAATAATAAATCAACTGCAATTTGACCAAAACTCAACCAATCTGGTAAATCTTTGGTATGCAAAATGATTTTCATTTTTTGATTATTGACATAATGAATTGTCCCTGAGTATGACGGATTGGTTACACCTGCGGCTAAAGTTGAAAATCCCACAATTTTTCCAGCTCTTAGTTTATGTGGCCCTTCTTGGTTGCGTTGAACAATTACAAATGCACGGTCTCCATAGGTATATCCACTTTTAATAACTTCTAATGGATACCATGTAAATCCATTTTCAATACGCTCCTTGATAGGGGTATTTAATACTTCATCTTGGAAGAATTTGAGTTCTTCTTGTTTTTCAAATTCAACAAGTTTTTTTAAGTCTTTTAATCTAGAAAATGGCATATCAAAAATTGAGCTGCAAGATGGTGATTTTTTACTTGTTTTAAAAGAAAAATGTGTTTTACTATAAAAATTGCTATTACTTAAATCAAGTATTATTTAATTACATTTTCAAAACTTTCACAAATGATATATGTTTTAGGCTTATGCTTTTGCGAAAGTTTTTGTAAGAATATTAAATCGAACAATGTGTCAAATCAACAAAGAAAATGGGTCTATCTCATTAGTTTAGCCTTTATTTGGGGCTCGTCTTTTATATTAATGAAGCGAGGATTGGTGGGCTTGACTGCCTATCAAATGGGAGCGTTGAGAATAACATTCACTGCTATTTTCCTATTTATATATGATTTCAAAAGTATTTTTTTAATACCAAAATCAAAATATAAATGGATTGTAGTAACTGCCATTTTGAGTACTTTTATGCCCGTTTTTTTATTTGCGATTGCCCAAACCAAAATAGATAGTTCTGTTGTAGCTGTTCTAAATTCCTTGATGCCTGTATTTGCATTGGTAATTAGTGCTATATTTTTTAGCGTTGTGATTAAAATACGGCAGGTGGTGGGTGTTATTATTGGATTAGTGGGGACGCTTATCCTTATTTTGAGCAAAGGGTCGATAGGAGAGAGTCAGAATTCTTTGTATGGAATTTTAGTGATTATTGCGAGTATTGGGTATGCAAGTAATATTAATATTTTAAAGTATTACATGAAAGATGTAAGTGCAGTTTCTATTACGGTTGGTAATTTTTTGGTTTTGATTTTCCCAGCTATTTTCATATTATATTTCACATCATTTTTCACTTTGGAAACTTTGAATAATCCAAAAGTTCAAAAATCAATTGGATATATTGCTATTTTATCTTTGTTTGGTACTGCGTTTGCAAAGGTGCTTTTCAATAAATTGATTAAAATATCGTCATCTGTTTTTTCGGCATCTGTTACCTATTTGATACCTGTGGTTGCTATTATGTGGGGTATTTTAGATGGAGAATCTTTTAATACCGTTCAAATTTTTGGTGCTTTTGCCATTTTGGTGGGTGTCTATTTGGTCAATAAAAAGCGGTCAAGTGCAAAACTAGATGATGAGTATGCAGGATAATGGTAACTACTACTTTTGTTGTTCAAAAGACATTTTATACGAGTTGATTTATAATAGACATAAATTCAGTTATCTTTGGCTTCATAAATTAAATTTTACAATTATGAAAAAGATATTTTTATTATTGGTGGTACTAAATTTTAGTTACTGTACTGCAAAAGTGGACATTAAAAAAGAAAATGATAATCATATTTCAAGTTTATTGAAAAAGGAAACTATTGAATTCCCATCAAAGGATGGATTGATTATTACTGCTGACACCTATTTTAAAAATGGAAATAGCAAGTTTGTACTATTATGTCATCAAGCAGGATTTAGTCGTGGTGAATATATTCATACTGCACCCATTTTAGTAGAGAAAGGCTTTAATGCTATGGCTATCGACCAACGTTCAGGTAATAAGGTGAATGATATTATCAATGAAACCAATAAATTGGCAACGTCTCAGGGAAAAGCTACAGATTATGTTGCGGCAAAGCAGGATATTATTGCAGCTATTGATAAGGCTTATGAATTGAATCATAAAAAGCCCATATATTTAGTTGGAAGTTCATATTCTGCATCGTTGGTACTATTAACTGCAAAAGATAATCCTAAAGTGAAAGCTGTAGCAGCATTTAGTCCAGGGGAGTATTTGGAAGGCATAGAAGTAACATCTGCTTTAAAGGGTTATGAAAAAAATGTATTTGTAACATCATCGAAAAAGGAAACTGCAAGTGTAGAATCTTTAGTAAAATTTGTTGATTCTAAATATTTAACGCATTTCAAATCTATGGCAAAAGGTATTCATGGATCAAGAGCCTTATGGGATAGTACCGATGGACATGAGGCATATTGGAAAGCTTTTGATGATTTTTTATCCAAATAATAATTAGTTTAAAAGATGGTTTTCTATCTTGCCCCTTTTTTAGAATTGAACGATAATAAAAATGGAGCAGATTAGTGTTTTTGACATCTTTAAAATATGTATTGGTCCATCCAGTTCTCATACTATGGGACCTTGGGTTGCTGCTAATACTTTTGTTACTGGATTGGATCTTACTTCAGTAAAAAGTGTAAAGGTGAAATTATATGGATCCTTATCAAAAACAGGAAAGGGGCATGGTACCGACATTGCTGTCCAACTTGGTTTGGCAGGTTATCATGTTGAGAATATTGAGGTGAGAAAGCTCAATGAATATATTCTTGAAATTAGCAATACCCAAAAATTATATTTAAATCAAAAAACTAATATTTCATTTGTTCCCGATGTAGATATTGAATTTCATTCTTCTAGTTTGCCAGAACACGCCAACGCACTTACCTTTGTTGCAACTTATGAAAATGATCAAATTATTGAAAAAACATATTTCTCAGTAGGGGGCGGTTTTATAGTTGAATCGGGTAAAACAATACTTCAAAATTCAAAAAATTCATTCCCTTTTCCAATACATTCAGAAAAAGATCTTTTAGGTTGGACAAAGGAGATGAATTTGAGTATTTGTGATATTATTCTAAGAAATGAATTGACTTTAAGAAGTTTAGATGAAATACATACTAAACTAATGAAAATATGGGACGTAATGTTATCGTGTATGCACAAAGGTTGCCATAGTTTTGGTATTCTCCCAGGTGGGTTAGATGTAAAAAGGAGAGCAGGGGATATCAATAAATCTCTATTAAATGGGCTTCATGTGGATACTAAGGAAGACTGGATGAAACTTATCAAATGTACCAATCCGAATTTTGCAAATACCATCAAATGGGTAAGTTGTTTTGCTCTTGCAGTCAATGAAGAAAATGCGTCTTTCGGTAGGGTAGTGACTGCTCCAACCAATGGTGCCGCTGGTGTAATTCCTGCTGTGCTTATGTATTACCTTTGCTTTTGTGAGAACAAAGGAAAAGAAGATATTATTAAATTTCTACTAACAGCTGGCGAGATGGGAAGCCTTTTTAAAAAAGGAGCTACTATATCTGCTGCAATGGGGGGCTGTCAAGCAGAAATTGGTGTTTCATCTGCCATGGCGGCAGGGGCACTTACGCTTTGTCAAGGGGGAACGACTCAACAAGTATTAATGGCAACTGAAATAGCTATGGAGCATCATCTTGGCTTGACTTGTGATCCTGTACTTGGATTGGTACAAATTCCATGTATAGAACGCAATAGTATGGGAGCTATGAAAGCCATTACTGCTAGTCAGATTGCGATGTCCAGTGATCCAAATATGGCAAAAGTTAGTTTGGATTCTATTATAAAAACGATGAAAGAGACTGCGGATGATATGATTGATAAATATAAGGAAACGGCTGAAGGTGGATTAGCTGTGAATGTCTCGGTGTTGGTGCCAGAATGCTAAAACATTTGGTAACCAACTCAATATTTATTGATATTCCCATTTTATGAAATGTATGATTGGAATAAATCACTAGATGATGGTACTATTAGACATAAAAAAAGAGAGCAGAATTGCTTCTGCTCTCTAAAAAATATTTTTTCAAAAATTGATATTATTACATCATACCTGGCATTCCACCACCCATTGGAGGCATTCCTGCCGCTGGATTTTCTTCTGGAATATCTGAAATAACACATTCAGTTGTCAATACCATTCCAGCAATAGATGCAGCATTTTGAAGTGCTACTCTAGTTACTTTTGCAGGATCAATAACTCCAGCTTTTTTCAAATCTTCAAATTTATCATCTTTTGCATTGTATCCGATATTTCCTGAAGAGTTCATCACTCTTTGAAGCACTACAGATCCCTCAACACCTGCATTAGATGCGATAGTACGTAAAGGAGATTCTAAAGCTTTTTTCACAATTTGAATTCCAAGTGTCTGATCTTCATTTTCACCTTTCAATCTTGACAACGCTTTAGATGCTCTTACATAAGCAACTCCACCACCAATTACGATACCTTCCTCGATAGCGGCTTTAGTAGCATGCAACGCATCATCTACTCTATCTTTTTTCTCTTTCATTTCAACTTCTGTAGTAGCACCAACGTACAGTACAGCAACACCTCCTGCCAATTTAGCCAAACGCTCTTGCAATTTTTCTCGATCATAATCAGAAGTAGTATTTTCAATTTGTACTTTGATTTGGTTCACTCTAGCTGAAATTGCATCTTCAGCACCACGACCATTGACAATAGTTGTATTATCCTTATCTACAGTGATTTTTTCACACTGCCCCAACATCTCCAACTCCACATTTTCCAAAGTATAACC
>CAZOHX010000063.1:6879-9181 GCA_964579315.1 uncultured Saprospiraceae bacterium | reverse complement strand
CCTCATGCACATTATTAAACATTATGGCTTCATCAATTGACTTTAACGTCACTCCAAAACTAGTAGGATACACTTTGAAAGATTTAAAAATACCTGCTTCATAGTCTTCTTGAAGTTTAGGAGGATCTGTAATCAAATGTACTAAAATATAGTCTAACTCTTGTTGAGTTACGGGAGTTGGTGTAGAACCTTTTCTAAACCGATCAATGACCCATTGATCTACTGTAAAAGGAAGATTAGATAATCCATAGGTCAATAATTGCATCGTCGCTACAAAATGACCGATATTCCAAGCAAGATGATTATTTTGACCGTTTGGAATCGTATTCATTTCTTTTAAAGAAAAACCATTCACCAAATTGAGCATACCATTTCTAGATATTTTTAATACTTCAAACGTAAAATTCATAGGCAATTTATTTGTAGATACTTCATAAGTACTTATTATCAAAAAATATTTAATATGTTATCAAAAGAATAGTAACTTTGCATCATCTGTACAATTTAAAAGCGTAATCCAACATTTATTTTTGGAGTTATCATTCTAGTACAGAAATACTTATTCGATAGAAAAACAAGATGCAAATTACTAAAATAAATGAAGTCATCCAATAAAATATGAGTTCAAATCAAAATAATATAAATACCAATAGCAATTTTCTATCCATGAGGATTGGGCTTTTGCTTTTAGCGCTTGATATTTTCCTTGGTATTGCGGGTTATATGTATTTTGAAGATTACTCTTTTCGAGAAGGATTATACATGACCATTATTACAGGGTCAACAGTGGGATTTTCTGAAATCCATCCCTTGAGTCCAAATGGACAACTTTTTACAACTTTTCTGATTATATTCAACATAGGCGTCTATGCCTATTTTATATCCGCTTTCACAAATTTCATCATTGCAGGAGAAATATTTAAAAAAATGAAAATAAAATCCATTGATAAAAAAATTGAAAAACTACAAGATCATGTAATTTTATGTGGTTACGGAAAACACGGTCGAGAGGTAGCCCATAATTTGATACATCACAAGATTCCGTTGGTAGTGATTGAAAAAAAGCAATCAAAAACCAACGACCAAAGTGTCAATAACCATATTTTCATCGTTGATGATGCTACCCATGACGATGCGTTGATAAGAGCAGGTGTAAAAAGGGCAAAAGCGATTATTACTGCACTCCCAAATGATACAGAAAATCTTTTCACGGTATTATCGGCTAGACAATTATCAAAATCTATTAAAATTATCAGTAGAGCATTTGATCCTAGATCCGAGAAAAAACTCAGAATGGCAGGTGCAAACCACGTCATTATGCCTGAGCAAATCGGGGGATACTACATGGCTACTTTGGTGAATAAACCTGGTGCTATTGACTTTTTCTCCTTTATTACCAATGAATATGCGTCTGACATTGGATTTGAAGTGATTTCATACGATGATTTTCCTGATTCTTGTAAAAATAAACGCATCATGGATCTCGACATCCGAGAACATACTGGCACCAATATCATAGGTTACAAAAGCAAAAATGGGGAATATACTATCAATCCTGGTCCCAATACCGTTGTAGCAGAAGGAGCTAGTTTAATTGTGCTAGGGAGTGAAGAACAACTTATTTCCTTGAAAAAATATTTAAAAAAGTTGACTGTAAATTGATAAATGATTCAATCAAGCCCTAAAGAGAGACACACATATAAAAAAAGATAGGCAACAATTGTTACCTATCTTTATGATTACACTCAATTTTTAATCGAATATCTTATTCAAGGATTGTTACATCTCCTTTATAAATTTCTGAACTTCCATCAAAGAATTCCACTTCAATAGCGTATCCAAAGACTGCATTATTCATATGCTTACCATCTAATGTACCATTCCAACCATATTCGACTTGATCCGTCGGGAAGTTATGTTGCTCAAACATCAATTCACCCCATCTATCAAAAATTCTCATTGATTTCACCTCTTTTACAGCAGCACTCTGACTAAATACAGTAAATACATCATTCAAGCCATCCCCATTTGGCGTAATACCAGATGGAATATATACAGGTCTAACTTTTTTAACAAAAATTGCAAGTCTATCCGTAGCAGCACATCCATTTTCATCATACACTGTTGCATCTAAGAAAGTAGATTCAGTAGGATAAATGATAGGATCAAATCCAGTCAAACTATCCAAACTCCACACAATTGTATCTCCATTAATATTGATAGTTTCTGCTGTTATTTGGGCAGGATCTCCTAAAATAATGGTTTGATCTGGTCCTAAATCCAATACTCCAGGAATAAATGG
>CAZOHX010000063.1:0-6869 GCA_964579315.1 uncultured Saprospiraceae bacterium | reverse complement strand
TGGAGCAATTTCAACGGTTTTATCAAATTCACATCCTTTTGAATCTTGAACAACAATATTATAAGAACCAGGGGCTAAACCTGTAAATACAGGATTGGTTGTATAGGTAGATCCACCATCAATAGAATACATATAAGGAGGTGTTCCACCTTCTGTTTCTCCAAATTCTACGATTCCAGAATTAGCTGCCTTACAACTCTCATCTGTTGGAAACTCTGCAAAACCATCAATAATTGGCTTTTTCCTTACCTCAATTGAAGATGTGTCTTTACAATTTGTTTCATGATTTGTCACCGTCAATACATAAATTCCTTTTTCCCTCACTTGTGCTTCTCTTGTAGAGGCGGTAAAACCATTGGCTCCCTTCCATAAATAATCAAATACAGTTGCAGGAGTAGAGTTTGTGACCTTTCCAGAGATTTTCACCTCTTCAATGATACAATCTAATTCACTTTCTACATCTGTTTCAATTTCAGGTAACTCTCTATCTGCCAAAACTTCTACGGTCAATTCACTTGAACAACCATTCAAATTATCTGTAACAATCAAACGATAAGTACCTTCTTTATTAACAGTAGCATTAATATCCGAACTATTGGAAACTGTTCCCGCTGCTCCGTCAACTCTTTCCCATGTATAACTAACATCACCCGTTTTAGATCCTTCTCCTAAAACAGGAACTTCTTCTACAGTACAAGTTAATATTTCAGGAGCATCTGTAACCACTTTAGGTTTTATCTTATTTTCAACCACTACTACACTCGTACTTTGAGAACATCCATTGGAATCATCCAAGATATAAAGCTCATATTTTCCTATTTTATCAACGTCAACAGTTGGATCAGTACCCAAACTCACTCCATTCTCATCAAACCATTCAAAAGAAAGATTACCTGAACTAGAAGGTGCCGTAGCAGAACCCTGACTATTCAAAGTCACCATATCTTGCTTACAAGTAATGATTTCAGGTAATTGAATAACAGGAATTGGCTTATTAATATCTGGTGTAATAATTGCGATATCCTCTGCTCGACATCCATTTTCACTATCTGTAACTACCAACTTGAAAGATCCTGTTTTATCCGTAGTCAAAGTCGGTTGGTCGCCAGCTTGTAAACTCTCATGAATCCATACATAAGAAAGTGTACCAGAAGCTGGAGTAGAGTTAGTGCCATCCAGAGTTTTTGTATCATCCGAACATTTCAATGTTAAATCTGCTCCTGCATCTGCTACTGGAGGAACAATATCCTGTTCAACTGTAACCGTTGAAGTAGTTTCACATTTATTGGCATCATTTACTCCTACCAATGTATATTCACCTGGTTCAGAAACAGCAATAGTTGATGCCGTAAATATCGGATTTCCATCAGGATCAAACCAATTATAAATAATTTTAGCCCCTCCTTCAACGGTAGATTTATCTGCATTCAAATTTATACTGGTTACTTTACAAGTTAATTTTTCAGGCTGGTCTATTTCCAATGTTGGTACACCATCATCAGGAACAACATGCACAGTCACTTCGGAAGTACACCCATTCGTACCAGTCACAACAAGTTGGTAATCTCCTGCTTGTTCGATTGTCCAATTAGGATTTGTATTGGTTCCTTCTGGACCAGACCATGCATATGTTACTCCAGACTCATCCGCAGTACCTTGCAATTCGAAATTTCCAGGATCACACGGAATTTTGCCATCTGATGCATGAGCACCTGGCTCCTTTTTATTCTCACTAATTTTTACCATGGATACTGTAGAACAAC
The DNA here is from genome assembly GCA_964579315.1 of uncultured Saprospiraceae bacterium. Lineage (GTDB taxonomy): Bacteria > Bacteroidota > Bacteroidia > Chitinophagales > Saprospiraceae > CAMZLN01. Next base: position 5,106 of record CAZOHX010000063.1, on the reverse strand, counting down.
CATTATCTTCATTAGTAATAGTCAACATATATTCTCCTTTTTCTGTAATATCAATATCTTTCGTACTTGCAGTAAAGCCATTTGGTCCAGACCATTCATATTTTGGTGATGCGGCATCAGTAAAAGTTACACCTGTAGAAATCATATCCGTTTCACAAGTAAGAATCAAAGGATTTGCGTTAATAGCCAAATTATTAGGTTGTACAACATCTTGATCTACATGAACCGTTTTTTGAGCAGTACACCCATTGGTAGTATTCGTCACCAACAATGTATAATCTCCCATAGCAGTTGCTTCATATTGTATATCTGTACCCAAGGGACTACCTCCCGCATTTGTCCATTGATAAGTAAAATTACCTCCCTGACTAGTATTATTAGTTCCAACCAATGTTTTTTCATTAACACAATCAATCAATTTATCTGGACCTAGATCTACCGTAGGATCCATTATATCCTCAGCTACATCTACTGTTGCCGAAGACTCACAACCCGTATCGGTATTTTTAATAGTCAAAGTATAAGTCCCTGGCTTATCAACCATAGGATTGAAATCAGAAACTCCAGAAACTATACTCGGTCCAGACCAAGTGTATTCTAAATTTGTACTTGCCCCCTTTGGTGTACCAAACAATTGCACTTGCTGGTCTTTACATGTTAATGTTGCTGGTGCTCCTGCATCCACTAAAGGAGGTGCTGTATCTTCATCAATATTTATTTTTTTGGTAATCGTACAACCATTGGCTGGATTTTGAATTTCTACTTCATACTCCCCAGGTACATTTGTATTAAATACGGCACCGCTTGGGCTGGCTCCTGCTGGAGCATTTATCCACGTATAAGTAGCTCCTGGAGTAGTAGATACGACTTCGATATTCACCGTTTGCTTATCACAAGTAATAGTAGTAGCATCTGTATTAATATTTCCATTTGGCAAATCCGCATCAGGAGTAACGACAGCTTCAGCAGAACTTGTACAACCTGTAGATGTCAAAGTAGCCACAATTGTATAAGTACCTGGTGCGGTAACACTCACCGTTTCTCCAGAACCAATTGAAGTATTATTATCATTAAACCATTCATAGGTAACTCCTGAGGTAGATCCATTTCCACCAGTAATATCGATAGAAGTTGTTCCACAAGTTAATACTGCATCAAATGCATTTAAGTTATCTGGAACCGCCATATTATCAGTCACATCCATAGTTGTCATATCTTCACAACCTGTATCTGCATTTGTAACGATTAGAGTATAAGTTCCTGTAGCACTTACGGATTGAGTAGCAGCTTTCCCTAACACGAATCCAGCTGAATCTCTCCACTCATATTTTACGTTTGTTGCTCCAGTTGCACTTCCTACCAATTCTACTGATTGTACATCACAAGTCAATTTAGGAGGTTCAACAATGGCTGCGGTCGGTTTTGCGGTACGATCTTCTACCTCAATTTGATCTGTCTTAGTACATCCATTGTCTCCATTAGTAATCACAAGCGTATAAGTACCTGGCAAACTTACCTCAAAATCTTGTAAAGTAGATATCTCATTATCCAAAGCATCTCGCCATGAATAAGAAACTGTACCAGACGGTGCTGCCCCAATAGTCCCTTCTGCATGTAATGTAGCTGTACTATGTGCAGATGTACAGTCAATAAACGCCCCTGAACCTGCATTTGCAGTAGGTAATAATCGTGCATCTGTAACCACTACATCATCTGTCGAAGTACAGCCATTAGCAGGATTCGTCACTAATAAAGTATAAGTCCCCCCCGTAGAAATAGTATATTCAGAATTATCACCTAATAGTAAATCTCCATTTTCATCTAACCAATCATATCTCAAAGTACCACCAGGAACCACAGGATCGGAATCATTTCCATTAACTACAATTTCCGAACCGCCAGGTAAACATGATAATGCTCCTCCTGGGCTTGGAACTGCAATTGGTTTTACAGTATCCAATTCAACGGTAACTTCTTTTTTATCTGTACAAAAAGTTTTTTTATTGTAAACACTAAATACAAAAACCCCACCTGGCTGTAAATCATCAATCCCAACTTCATAAGTCTTTTTATTTTGCCCCCCATCTAAAACAGTTCCATTTTGGTATTGCCAAGAATAGACAAAATCACTTGGCTGGGCTCCTCCACCTGAGGGATAAGTATAGTCACCACTTAACTCAAGCATATCATGCTCACAATCTAGTTTGATTGGGTCTGTTACAGATGCTACTGGAGCTGTTTGACTTAATTTTATAATTGCTGTATCCACTGCCTTACAACAATTCACTATTTCTCTTACGGCTAGAACATAGGTTCCAATCTTATCAACATCAACAGTTGAACCATCAGTTGATCCCACAAAGTTACCATCTTCTGTAGTCCATTCATAAATATAATTTCCATTCGATGGCGTGATCCTAGAAGTAAGTGTAGTAGTTGTATTGAATAAATTTGAGTCGTCATAGCACAACTCCGCAGGTGGAATTTCTACATGAAAATTGGGATCGGGAATTCCTTCTATTACATGGATAGTATATTTACAAACATCACCACAACAACCATCTATCATAATGTAATAAAATTGTCCTACGACAAGATTACTGTATATTAAATCAAAACTATTCGTGACGCAATTTACGCAAGTCAATGAAGTACAATAAGTAGCTCCTGTTTTACAATCTGTATCAAAAATCCCTGCCTGTACGCCTCTACAACTTGAAGTACTTGTACAACCATGATTATCAAAATATAAATGAATCGTATTTTCCAGAGCAGTAAAACCAATCCACATATCATTGTGAGTACCTGTAAACAAACCACAGAAGTTCGTTGTATAGGCTTCCACTGGATCATTATCTGTAGTAAATCCCTCCGTATTAAATGTATATCCATCTAATTCACATAATGAAGGCGTAGGTGTTTGTGTACAATAATCATGACCAACAGGGTGGCCACAATCTGAAAGTGGTGTATTATCTGCTTGTGCAAATATATTGCTCGACACAAAAAACAATAAAATAAAAAAACCAAATTGTAAAATCCTTTTCATAGTTACTTATTTTTAAAATAGAAATTAGTCCAAAACCACTAGAAATGAAAGCGAAACGAAAAGTTTTACTTCAAAATACCATCAATCTAGTATGTTTTTTTTGTGACAAATAATGTTTTATTTATATATTATATATTTAATTATCTTAATAATGATATATCTCCTTTATAAATTTCAGAAGATCCATCTAAAAATTCTATATCAACAAAATAGGTGTAAACACCTTCTTCCATTTGCTGATTTTTGAATATTCCGCTCCATCCTTCACTGGGATTATCCGAGTCGAAATTATAATTTTCAAATAACAGATTTCCCCATCTATCAAAAATCAACATTGAATTTATTTTTTTAACCGCAAGGTTTTTACCTGTATAGACCGTAAAAAAATCATTGATACCGTCACCATTGGGAGAAAATGCAGAAGGAATATAAACAGGTCTTATTTTTTCAACAAAAATAGCCAGTCGATCTTTTGCAGTACATCCTTGCTCATCATATACTATAGCATCAATAAAAGTAGTTTCTGTAGGTGAAAGAGTTGGATTAAAGCCTGTCAAAGAATCTAAACTCCAAACAATACTATCTCCATTAATATTTAAAAATACTGGATGTAATTCGATAGATTCACCCAATGTAAGGGTAACATCTTCTCCTAAATCCAACTCTGGTTGAATATAAGATTCAATTTCTACTTCTTTTTTAAATTCACAGCCTCTTGCTCCTTGTACTACTATATTGTAAATACCCGGAGCTAAATTATTAAATGAATTATTGGAAGAGAAGGTCACTCCCCCATCAATAGAATACATAAATGGCGATGTTCCACCTAGCGATTCACCAAATTCTATTCTACCTGAATTTAAAGCATGACATGATTGATTGAATAATTCATCAGTGAAACCATCAATTTTAGGTAACTTAGTCACCGTAATACTGCTTGTATCTGTACAACCGTTTTCTTTATTCAAGACCGTTAAAGTATAAACACCATCACTTGAAACTAAGACATTTTGATCTGACGACATTAGACTAGGTCCTTCCCATGTATAATCAATATTATTTCCTTTTTCTGAATCTCCAATTGATATGGTTACTTCAGGAGTGATACAATCGATTTCCCCGTCAACGGTTGGATCTACCTTAGGTTGTTTTCTGTCTTCCTTCACTGTAACAGTTCTCGTACTAGTACAACCATTATCCTTATCCGTCAAGATTAATTGATACTTTCCTGGCTGCGTTACTTTTGCGACTAATTGATCACTATCATCAACCGACTCTGAATCTAAACCACTCCATTGATAAGATACATTATTATCTTTTGAGCCATCTGCCGATAATTCTGCGACATCTGATGCACAAGTAATTTTATTCAAAGCTTTTGCTCTTATTTTTGGTTTTTTAATATTTTGCTGGACAGTAATCGTGGTATCTTTTGCACAACCATTTGCATCATCAGTAATGGTCAATTTATAATCACCAGGCTCTGAAACACTAATAATTGGATTTAAATCACTAGTTTCATCCACTTTTATCCATTCAAAAGACAAATTACCAGTACTAGTTGGTGCTACGGTGGATTGATTGGCATCTAAATCTACATTTAAAATATCACAAGTCAATAATCCAGAAATATCTACATTTAGCAATGGCTTATTTTTATCTGGGATAATATTAACACTAGATTCGTCTGTACAGCCATTTTCTGTATCTGTTACTAACAGAGTATAAGTACCATCAAATGACACTACAACCTCTGATGTTCGCCCAACGGTTTCTCCATTTTTTGACCATTTATACTTTAACGAACTCGTAGGAGAAGCGGGTTTAGAAGCAGCACCAGACAAAGTTTTACTAAGATCTTCACAAGTAAAAATTTGATCCATTCCAGCAATTGACGTAGGAGAAATCGTATCTTGCTCTACTGTTATCGTCTTAGAAACTTCACATTTATTACTAGAATTGATTTCGGTCAAAGTGTATTCTCCAGGAGATAAAACCGTGATTGATGAATCTGGTCCCAAATCATTATTATCCATATCTGTCCAGTGATAGTCTAT
>CAZOHX010000062.1:0-9283 GCA_964579315.1 uncultured Saprospiraceae bacterium | reverse complement strand
AAATATTACAAGTGATCCAAGAAAATTATTGCAAATCATTTATAATCTTTCAAAATATATTTTGTCTTTTCATGCGGACTCAAAAGATGTGAAAATTCACACTTTGGTTGAAAAAGAAGACAATCAGCCGTTTTTTGTTTTAGAAGTTCAAGATCTTGTAAAACAAATGAATCCTTTTGAGATTAACGAATTACTGTCGTTAGATTCAGAGTTGGAGCACAATGATGTTGGAGACGATGATTTACATTTTGCTATTTTATTAAAATTAGTAAAGTTGATGAAAGGTCAGGTGAGCATAGATTCAAAGAAGGGGAAAGGGACAAGTGTTCTCATAAAAGTTCCTGTAAAACAAACACAAAATTCGACCATATATTCTGAAAATGGAAATATTCAGATTGCATTGAATATTTTGTTGGTCGAAGACCATTTTATCAATCAAATTGCTACTAAAAAAGTCTTAAAATCTTGGTCTGAAAATATCAACATCGATATAGCAGAAAATGGATTGGTAGCCGTTGGTAAGGTGAAAGAACATCATTACGATTTGATTTTGATGGATATACAAATGCCTGTAATGAATGGATTGGATGCGACCCAAAAAATAAGAGAAACGCATCCCAATATACCGATTATAGCATTGACTGCCAATGCTTCCAAGCAAGAGCAACGCAAATCTTTAGAAACGGGTTGTAATGAATATATTGTAAAACCATTTCAACCAGAAGAGTTGTATTCCAAAATCATGAATCAAATGCAACAACCATCTTAGTTATCCAAATAACTCATTTAATTCTTTTGCTAATCGAAGCCCTGCTTTTTGTAACTGCTCACGCACCGTTGCAAAATGATCATACATGTATCTGTATTTCAATTTTTCTCCAACGGCAGCGGATGCATATACTTTTTTTGTAATTATCCGAGTTTCTTCAATCCAACTAAGAACGTCCCCTTTTTGGATATTTTTAATTGCATCTTTAGATAAATGTTTCGCATTTTTTGCCAATTCCGTATAGGTCATGCCATATTGGTCTAGCATATTGCTATCCCAAACACGATGTAGATTTGTTCCTTTACCAAACCATTGAACTTGAATGGTATTTCCACCCTTATCTTCTCTACGTCCAATATGAAGGGGTTGATGTAAATCGCCAATCAAATGCACCAATAATTTCAAATAAAAAACTTTCTCAGATTTGGATGCTTTTTTATCTTTAATGACTTCCTTGCATTTTGCAATTCCAGTAACTAAGTCTCCTTTGCTACTTTTTTCGCAATTATGATAATTTTTATCGAAAGGAATATTGACATAGTGCCACGGACTAAAAGACTTATATTTTCTATCGGATTTGATTTCATCTGCGAAAGTAGAAATCAATGCTAAACTTTGTCCATCTAATAATTTTTTTATTTTTCGTTTTGCACGACAAGAGAGATGCTGTTGAGCAATTTCGCCCACTACTCGGTGACCTGTTTGTCCCCAATTAGGAGATATAGCAGGAATAGATGGTAATAAAAAAAAGGATAGCAGTGAGAAAATAAGTATTTTTTTCATGATTAAATTTTAGTTTATGAAACGTAAAACTATTTCATGACAAATCTAACATATTTAATGGTTAAACCATTCTCTAAATGTTTTTGTTCATAAAAAGTTTTGATTTCCAATTCAGGCATGATGCGTTCTTTTGCATAAATATCAGAATCATGCACTAGTAATTCTACAAAATCAACTTCCGGAATAGATTCATTGACTGTAAAATCGTATAATTCAGGAGAATCTGTTTTCAAGTGAATCAAACCATTTTCTTTTAAAATATTTCGATATTGACCTAGGAAATAAGGCGAAGTTAATCTACGATTGACTTTACTATCTCTTAGGAAGGGGTCAGGAAAGGTAATCCAAATTTCATCTACTTCACCTTTTTCAAAATAAAGTTTAATATATTCAATCCGTGTTCGTAAAAATGCAGCATTGGTTAAGTTTTCATTTACAGCGACTCTTGCTCCTTTCCAGATTCTTGCCCCTTTGATATCAACGCCAATAAAATTTCTATCTGGAAACATGCGGGCAAGTGCCACGGTATATTCCCCGCCCCCACAAGCGAGTTCTAAGGTGATTTTATTATTATTTTTGAAATGTTTTTGATTCCAAAGACCAGCCATTTGGACATCTTCATCTTCAGAGTGTACCAAATCGGGAGTTCCTGGCTCAAAATTTTCATAGACATTAGGAAATGTCAGAAGGTCTGCAAATTTTTGAAGTTTATTCTTTTTACTCATTGATTTTAATTCCCATATTTTTCATTAATAAAGTCGCATTAAAACTTTTGCTGACTCCTTTTTCCAATTTATAATCAAAAATCAATTCATCGCCATCTACCCTTACTTCCATACAAATATTTTCGATTGCTCCATTATATTGAGCTTCAAGAACACCCAGTTCTAAGTCATGCGTTGCAATTATCCCTGAGCCCTTATTTTCAATAAGTTGCTTGATTAAGGCTTTAGACCCATTGTGTCTATCGTTGGAATTGGTTCCTTTTAGGATTTCGTCTAATAAAAAGAAGATATTATCTCCCTTATCGACGGCTTCCAAAATAAATTTCAATCGTTTTAATTCGGCATAAAAAGATGATGTATTTTCATACAAAGCATCTTGAGTACGCATACTGGTATATACTTTTTGAAGGGGTGTTTCAAAGTGTTTAGCACAAATAGGTGCACCAATTCCCGACAAGACCAAATTTAGTCCAATGGTACGTAAAAAGGTACTTTTGCCCGCCATATTGGATCCTGTCAAAAGTTTGATATGTCCTTGAGTAGGAATAGTGATGCTATTATTTACTCTATTCTCTTTAGGAATCAAAGGGTGACCAATTTCTTCGGCTAGAATAACGCCATCTTCTGTAATGGTTGGAAAAATCCAATCAGGATTATTATAATAAACCGTAGCGAAGCTGCTCAGCGTTTCAAATTCAGCTAAAGCATCGAACCAAGAAGGCAATTTATTTTTATTTTTTTCTTTCCATTTTTCGAGTTGATTAATCCATTGCAAATCCCATAGACCAAATAAGTTGATAGGAAATGCAAAAAGATTGTTTCTTATGTTCAGCTGATGCAATTGAAAAGAGAGTTGGTTGATTTCTTGAGATGCGGTTTTATGGTCATTTAAAAATTGATTTTGTAGTTGTGTCAGAATTTGGGATTTAAAAGTTCCCGTCTCAATTAATTGAATTATTTTACCATAGTAGCCCAATAGTTTTTCTGCATTTCCTGCTTGATGAACCATAAGATTCACAGCACTAAATGTTTTTTTTAGTAAATAGATAGAAGGCAATAAAAAAACAATCATTATTTGCCAAGGCAAGTAAAAAATAGCCACCAAAACCCCTATAAAACCCAACAATGGGAAAAGCCACAAAGCCAATTGATGAAATTTGTTACCCAAAATAAAATTCGGTTGATTTAGCCAATGGTTAAGTGCTTCGATATAGGCAAGATTATCTTTGGTGTTCATTCCTGTTGCTTGCAGAAATTGACGCCAATCCAATTGTTGCTGCAATTCTTGAATAGCATTTTGGCGATGAATAATTGTGTTTTTATCTACAGAATTATTTAAATAATGGGCAAGTTTTTGCTGACCAATAGCGGTAGTTGTTCTATTAAATAATTGAAATATAGAATGAGCACCAAAAAAATCTAAATCTCCAGCATAAGGATGATCTAAATTCACAAATTGAGCTCCGCCTTCAAAAACACTATGATCATTATGGAGTGCAGACTGTTCATTTTGGTTGATTGTCACTAAATTTTGATACAATTCTTTTTCAAATTGAATTTTCTGATGTAATTTTATAAACCAACCAAAAAAGGGGAGAAAAGAAAAAAAGAAAATAAATGACCATCCAAGCCCATAATTGGATAAAAAAATTGAAATACCTACAGCAATTAAGAATAATAGTAATCTAAAAAAACTCCATCGGACGTATTTTTTTGCTAGGATTTGACTTTTATTACCAAATAGTATAGCCCTATCTTGATAGATTTCTTGAAGATTCTTCATAGTGAAAAAATTATGGACTAAGACGACAATTCCTATGCATATCCTGCATTAGATATGCTTAGTATTAGGAGAATAGATTTTTAATATCAAAACACTCTGCTGCCTGATAAGTCAAGCAGAATATATTCAGAAAAAACTATAACAAATTTGTTGCTTTCACAAAAGTTGTAAAGTTAAAAGGCAATACCAACCAAAAGAATTCTGGAATATACATTAAAAACCAAGCTAATACGAGTAAAAAAACAACAAACAAAATTACCCAAACACCTCTAGACATTGTTGAAACGCTCATTATAAATAATTTATATGAATAATATAATTAGGACGCAAAAGTAAGTTATCCGTGGATAAAAACCTACAAATCCCGATGGAAAATAATAAATTTGAAAAAAAAATGAGAAATAAAGTATTTTTAAACCTACTCGGATAGTCAAACTAGTCTGTAGCACCAATCTCTTCCAAAGTGACGGGTACAGTCATAATAGGAAAAGTAGCAGATCCGAAATGGACGAAATTTTTACTAATATGCAGTGGAAACTGGAAATTTTCAGTAAAAGCAATGAGAAATGATTCTAATGCTTCTTTTTCTATATCGCGTGAAATCGGTTTCAATGAGTAACCAATATATTCAATAGTGCCATCAGAAGTAAAAAAAACATTTAACCAAAACTTACCACCTTTTATGTCAAAACTTACTTGATCCGCAAAAAGCTCCATTTCACGTAACATACTGACCCATTTTCCATATGCCATTTCCATGTTGTCTCCACAGGCATCTAGAAGTAAGGTATTATATTTTGAAACCAATTCATTGTAGGATGCTTCATAAGCTCCAATTTCAAATACTTTGGGAAGTTCAACGATTTCACCGCTTGTTTCTGGCTCTTGTCCGAAAATATTTGATACAAACAAAACGGATAACACTACTGCAAATAAAATTCTTTTCATAATAATTAGATATAGGGGGTTAGGTTAACTAATTTTTATTTCATTTGGAGTATTGAATACTAATTGTTTGCTTTATAAGGATAAGCTTTATAAAACAAATATAAAAATTAAATATGAAATATTCATTTATTTCATAAGAAAGGTCAAAGGAACGATATAAAAATAAGCTATTCTCTATTACAATTCAAGAAAACAGTTTAAATTAAAAAAATTATCTTTCAAATTTCGTGAATTCTTTATGCTTTTTAACAGGATTCTCATGCATTTCCAAAAAAGCTTTTCGAGTTCTGAAAATATCCATTGAAGTAAACATAGCATGTCTAAAAGAAGATGGATTTGCTAAGTTTTTTCCTGCTATTTCAAAAGCAGTTCCATGATCTGGAGATGTACGGATTCCCGACAAACCCGCGGTAAAATTTACTCCATTTCCAAATGACAGTGCCTTGAAAGGAATCAAACCTTGATCGTGGTACATAGCAAGAATTCCATCATATTTGGCATATTCTCCAGAGCCAAAAAATCCATCAGCGGGGAAAGGACCCATAGCCAACATGCCTTTCTTTTTTGCTTCAATTACTGCGGGTCTGATGATTTCTAGTTCTTCTGTTCCGATAGAACCATCATCTCCTGCATGAGGATTTAGCCCTAAAACAGCGATAGTTGGTCTTTCAATACCAAAATCTTGTTTTAAAGTTTTATTAAAAATAGCTAATTTATTCTGAATTAAGGCTTTAGTTATTTTACCTGCTACATCTTTTATTGGAATATGATTGGTGACAGTACTGATTCTCAAATTGTCATTGACCAACAACATTAAAGATTCTTTTTTGTCAAAAGCTTGAGTCAGATATTCAGTATGACCCATATGAGAAAAACCAGCATCTTGCATAGCTTTTTTATGAATAGGAGCGGTAACTATGGTATCAATCAAGCCTGCTTTTAGATCATTTGTAGCAGCATCCAAAGATTTCATCGCATAAGTGCCACCTTCTTTACGAAGACTACCCATAGCAATAGAAACATCTTCATCCCAGCAATTGACTACATTGATTTTATCAGAATTTAATCGTTGGGCATTGTGTATGCCGTGAAATTTAAACTCATAATCATCCCCTAAGGTATTTTTATGGTAAGTTACGATTTTCATAGAACCATAAATGACAGGAATACAATATTTCATGATACGTTTGTTTGAAAGTGCTTTAAGCACAACTTCAAGCCCAATTCCATTCACATCTCCAATCGTAATACCTATTTTTACTTTTTCCATTATATTTTTATTTTTGATTCTTTTTAAAAAAGTTTCAGGGAAGAATCCGCCCCCAAATCAATATTATTAGACTATTTTTTGTTAAGAAATTTACGCCCCTAAATGTTTAAAATAATCGACCATTAAACGCACACCAACTCCTGTTCCATCTTTTGTTCTATAAGTATTGGATTTTTTAATAAAAGCGGCTCCTGCAATATCAAAATGTACCCAAGGATAATCTGTGAAATGTTCTAAAAACTTACCAGCTGTAATCATTCCTGCACTAGGACCACCAAGATTTTTCAAATCAGCAATATTTGATTTTATATACTCCCCGTATTCTTTCCATAGAGGAAATTCTACTAATCTTTCATATACATTTTGCCCACTTTCAATCAAGTCTTTCATTATTTTAGGAGAAGCAGTTCCCATAAAGCAAGTTGCTTCACTCCCCAATGCTCTTGCTGCTGCCCCTGTTAATGTTGCGAAATCCATCACCAATTCAGGGTCATATTGTTTTGCATAATGTAAAGCATCAGCTAAGACCAATCTACCTTCTGCATCTGTATTCAAGACTTCTACCGTCTTACCACTATACATGGTAATCACATCTCCAGGAGCATATGCTCGATTGCCAGGGCGGTTATCCGTAGCGGGGATTAGACCTATCACATGTATGGGAAGTTTCATTTTACTAATTGCAGAGATAGAACCAATGACCGTAGCTGCTCCACCCATATCAGATTTCATAAAATCCATAGAATTAGCAGTTGGCTTCAAACTTAATCCTCCTGTATCATACACTACACCTTTTCCTACAAGTACGATAGGCTTTTTATTTTTTGCATTTTTAGGTTTCCATTCCAAAATATTGAATGTAGGAGGATCAAAGCTTCCCTTATTCACTGCTAAAAGACCACCCATTTTCAAACTTTCAATTTTTTTCTTTTCAAAAACGGTCAGTTTAAAGCCATGAGATTTTGAAAGTTTCTTAATTTCTTCTGAAAGCTGTTCTGCACCTAGAAAAGAAACGGGTTCGTTCACCAAATCCCTTGCGATGCAGGTAGCTTCAGTGACCGTAACCAATTCATCAAATTTTTGTTTAGAAATATGAGCTTTTAAAAGACCAACTTTTTGTAGCGTGTGGCTTTTTTCTCCATTGGTTGTGGAATATTTTAAGAATTGATAATTACCTAAGATAAGACCTTCTGCAAAATCATAGATACAATCTTCTTTAGAAAAATTTAGGAGACAAATTTCTTTCATTTTGTAATGCTCGATGACGGAAAGCATTTCATTTCCTGCATTTCGTCTTTCCTCAACTTCGTGGTAAAGTGCACCATTTTTTTTCAAAACTTGAACAAGCACACTTCCTTTTGCTCTTGGAAAAAAGGTATAATATATTTTTTCCTTTATGTTTCTTTTTAAATAAGAAATTTCATCCTTATTCAGAAAATCATTTGCCCAATTTAAATCTTTCGCATCTGTAAGAATTAAAATATTATCTTTGCTATTATGAGTATTTACTATCGCAACTTTTGTGTTCATCAATTCGGTATATTTTTTAAAAATTCGTTTTGTCTAAAAAAAGGGCAATATAGGGCGTTTCTAACACATAATAACTAGATTGTTTAGAAAAAATCTAATTTTAGGGTAAATTACGCATATTTTCAAGAATAGAAATTATAAATTTCAGGATTTAGTAATTATCTATTATACTTAAATTATCAAAAATCTGTTACAGTTGAAAGCAAAGAAATCATATGGGCAACACTTTCTGAATAACCCCATCATCACCGAAAATATCGCAGAAGGACTATCATTAAGTGGATATGATAATGTAGTCGAAGTAGGTCCAGGAAAGGGTGTTTTGACAGCATTTTTATTGAAAAAAGATGTAAATTTAAAAGTAGTAGAAGCGGATCGAGATATGGTGAATCATCTTTTGTATCGTTTTCCTAATTTTGCAGATCATATTATTCAAGCAGATTTTTTAAAGGTAAACTTAGCAGACATATTTAATGGACAATCTTTTGCCCTTATTGGGAATTATCCATACAACATATCTTCTCAAATTCTTTTTAAGATGGTAGAAAATAGAACATTGATTCCAGAAATGGTTGGAATGTTTCAAAAAGAAGTGGCTCAAAGAGTAATTGCTCCGCCAGGAAGTAAGGTTTATGGAGTAATTAGTGTTTTGATTCAAGCTTATTATGATGGAACGTATTTATTTGATGTCAAACCAGGCAATTTCGACCCACCCCCCAAGGTCATGTCAGGTGTGATACGCCTGATTAGAAAAAAGCAATCTTCCTTAGGGTGTGATGAAAAACTTTTCAGAGCGGTAGTGAAATCTGCCTTTAATCAGAGAAGAAAAATGTTGAGAAATACTTTAAAACAGTTTTTGCCAAATGTAGATTTGCAGGGTATTGATTTTTTTAGAAAAAGACCAGAAAAATTATCTGTGGATGATTTTGTTGAAATTACCAATTGGATTTCAGAGAATAAATCAAATGGATAGAACTATTTTTATGAAAATACAGTTAAGTAGGTGGACACATATTTTTCCATATATCTTTTTGATATATTTTGCCCAACTCTTTAGTGAAAATGCTCCCAATAGCTAGGCTATTACTGTGCTTTTCACTTCGACTTGAACAAAATCTATCTAAAAATATACACATAAAAACATATGTCCAACTACTTAGCATAAATATAATAATCAAACTAAATATTAAAAATGAGTTTAGAAAAAAGAGTCATGGATGACATGAAAACAGCCATGAAAGCCAAAGACAAAGTAGCTTTGAGAAGCATTAGATCCCTAAAAGCGGAAATTTTAAAATTTAAAACGAGTGGAACAGGGGCAGAATTGACAGATGAAGTAGCGATTAAGATGGTTCAAAAGATGGTAAAACAACGTCAAGAATCTTATGATGTGTATGTACAACAGGGAAGAGAAGACCTTGCGATTCCAGAAAAAGAAGAAATGGAAGTTTTAGCAAAGTATCTTCCTGAGCAAT
>CAZOHX010000061.1:0-9345 GCA_964579315.1 uncultured Saprospiraceae bacterium | reverse complement strand
TTTAAAAATAGATATGCATTTTTTTTAAAATTTACAAAAAAATACAGACACACTTTAATGAATAGTCTCTCAAAAAAATCATCCAATCAATCCTCATGACCACGACCAAAAATCTTACCCTGCCGATATTGCTTATCCAGCTCTTTTTGTTTCTCAATATCCTTATCCGACCAATGAGCATCCACCTTGGACAAATCAGGTTTTCCTGCATTCACCCAACATGTAAACCAAATATCTCCTACACTTTTGATAGCTGCACGCATTCTATTCTCAACCAAACCATCCATTTTTTCTTGATAGGCTTTGGTGTAATTTTCACATTGCAATCGAACCATTGCATTATTTCGTTCTACTTGACAATACTGCTGATCTTGGGGATAGGTTTTTGATAATTCTTTTTCAAAACCTAAAACATCCTGTACGTGACGATGACTTTCGAGCACCACTTTCCAATAAAAATCGGTGGTATTATCAATATAATCTGCTGTTCCTACAAAATAATCGTAGGTTTCATCTGCAAATAATTCAGGGATACGACTTTCCCAAAAGGCATGAATTCCATATTGATGTGTCATTTGACCATTGTAATTTTGAGTAGTATGCAATGGAACGTGTGCGTCAGCAATATAATGTCCAATATCAGCAGATAACTCCAAAACCTGATTGATATCCATATTTTTCATGGCTCGTGTCAATCTTTTTTCTATTCTTGGCAGATAGTAGGGCACAATTCCTTCGCTAGAGATACGATCTTTGGCTATAATGATTGCATTGGGATATTTCCATTTATCTCCAAACAGTTTTTGCAAAGAATCTTGAGCAATCACCCAATTTTCTTGATAGTACTGTGGAAAAATATTATTGTAAATAAATGATTTGTATTGTCTTTTGCTCAATTTTCCAAGTGGCGTTTCCAAGATTTTTTTATTGGAATAATCCACAATATCAGCTCCCATAATCTGAATAGTATCTTGATTTTGGACAACATAAACATCCGTAAATTTCATCAAAGCATCTACCCATTTCCTAGGTAAATTATCGAAAGGAAATGTTCCCCAATGATCTAAATCTATGTAGTGGCGAATGGCTTCAAACTTAGATGCATATCGTCTTTTATCTGGATCAACCGCATGTTCTGTAATAAATTCTATATTTTTTTTATAAAATCCTATTAAAGGGGGCGGTAGGGTAAAAATGGCTAATCGATTGATACGTCTATGTCCAAAAAAACCCCAAGGAGGCGTTCTTTTCGCCATACTAAACATACATACAATCAAAAAAAGAACAAAAATGAGCTTTAAAAATCGCTTATTCTTCAAAAAAGTAATCATAAGCCCAAAGCATTTTTTTCATTAATTTATTCTGTACTAAATACAATTCACCATTTTCAAATAATGCATAATAACGATTGATACCTGGGTCTGGCAATGGATTTCCACTTTTATCTGCTCCTACTTTTCTAATCAAAGGATATAATTTCATTTCTCTAAAAGAGCCATCTTTTCGATCCAATTTTATTTTACAAAATGGAGTGATTTGCATCAAACTATCTTTTTTTGCAGGTTTTTCAAAAGCTTCTGCAATTTGATTTGTAAATGCATCTAAAAATACAGACTGCATGCCCTTTCTTAGGCTATGTTTACTTGTTGGTTCTTTTGAATCGGGTAATCGTGACACACTATAATCTCTTTGTCCGATTTGGTTTAATACAAAAGAATTTTCTTCCTGCTTTGGATATTCGACAGTAACAGATGAAATTCCATCAGGATCTTCTTTAAATATCGTCTTATCTCGCCATTTTATTGGATTAAGGAAAAAACGAGTTCTAAAATTCCCTTCAAAGGATGGGATATGAATAACATAAGGATTGGAAGAACCTTCCATAATCATATTAACCGCCCGTTCATCATTGGTGGCATCACCGATGTAAAATGTTTTCAAAGGCTTATCTTCCAAATCGTAAACTTCTACTTTGATCCCTGTAGATGCAATACCTTTGATGATATTCTTTTTTGCTGCTTCGGCAGGTCGATATTTCAATTTCATCCTTCTCAAAGTACTCAATAGATTCTTTACAGAGCTGATATTTGCTAAATATTTGTCATTTAAAATCCAATTTCCATCTTTCTTTTTTAAATCAATTTTATGCCCTCGCTTATCTGCAAAGAAAACATGTCCAATTTTCTGTTGTTCGGGAATTTCAAAATGCCAATCTCCCGTTGTTAATGTAGTTTTTGACTCTGTTCGAGTCATATACCATAACAAACCGCCTAAAACGACAAAGACAACTAACAGTATTGATGTATTTTTTTTCATAACTTTATTTTTGTTCGAGTAACGTGTTTTATCCCTTGGCATATTTTCGCTTCCGTCGCCAATTGAAAATAAATCCAAATAGCCCCAATAAAAGTAAGGGCACTAAAATATTAATTATCTGCCATTTTATAGCTTCTTTTTTAGCTTTCACCTTATCTAATAATCGCAATTTCACTTCCTTGGTTCTCGCTTCAATAATGCCCGTTTCATCTAACATATATTCGATGGCATTGACCAAAAAAGCTTTATTTGCAAAGGTATAGCCTACCCAACGATTGTATCCCAATGGAACAGGTGCCCCATCTTTAGGACTTATCAAGTTTTTGGCAATATCTCCATCTGCCACGACTAGCATTTTATTGGGTGGACTTATTTTCTTAAATGGACTATTGATTTCTTCTAATGATTTTCTCATGTCTTGAGTAACTCTTGCTTCATATAAAGATGGAAATCTACCTTCCAACATCACCCCAATAGGAATATGTGGCTTATTAAATTTTTCAGGCAATGGTTTATATCTCAAAATTTCAAAATTCAACTCAATAGGTAAAAATTGTTCCCGACTATACTCCGACGATGCCAATAATATGGTCTTTTTAATATTTGTTTTCGTCTTAATGGTATCAATTCTCGAAGGAAAATATAAATTTACTCCATCCAAGCCCTTTACCACTGGATGATCCGATTTGGGGATAATCACAGGATGATAATACCAATCAAAAAGGTCTTTTGTACCTTCTCGATCTACCGCCAATTCAATTTTCGTACATTGTAAATCCAAAACAAGGTTGGGTTGTACCCTTGCCCCGTATTTAAATAACTGGTCATCTAAATTTAAAGGTAAATCAGTAGGCATAAATCTAGGATTGCGATACAAACTGTCCAAATTTACACCAATCCGATCCAATAACCATATCACTTTCCCCCCATTCATGATATATTGATCAATCATAAATTTGTGCTTTTCAGAAAATCTAAATCGCGGCTTTGCTATAATCAACATTTCTATCTCTTTTGGAATAATATAGGTACTATCCAAATTGAATGTACCAACATTGTAGGACGAACGTAGTGTTTGTCTCAAATCTGCCGTTTGTGGCAGGGTCAATTCTCCATGTCCATTTAGAAATGCAATATGTTTTTGACCAAATTGCATGACTTTTTGAATTGCAGATGCAAATTTAAATTCTAATAAACTTATGGAATTATTGATGGTCAATTCATCTAAAACGCCCCCCTTTTTATCTACAAGATTAACGACTTTTGTCCGACCACCGTAGGTAACAGTTGCATAGGTGTAAAATAAAATTTCTCGGGTTTCATCTGAGCCTTTCACCCTTAAATTGGTAGGATATATGCCGTCTTTTGCCAATTCTGTTCTTGCTTTATTGATTTCTTCTACTGTACCGACATTGGGATTCACAAAAGTATATTCAACATTGGGATTGATAGCATGAAAATCATCCAAAATCTCTTTGACAGAATTTTGAAGTCGTTTTACGCCTGCTGGCAAATCTCCTTCTAAAAGTACATTGATAAAGACTACATCTTTTACATCGTTTAGTAATTTATGCGTTGGTTTAGTCATCGTAAACCGTTTATCCCCCGTCAAATCAAATGCTATATGAAAATAACTTGAAAGCATATTAATTACTATCGCCAATCCAATGACTAAAATGACAGGCAACAACTGTGATATGTAGTTTTTTTTATTCAATTTTAATGTCTTTTTCGTTCTAATACATTAACAGTCATCACGATAAATACTACTATTAATGAAATAAAATATACTAAATCTCGTGTATCGACCAATCCTTTACTAATAGATCTATAATGATTGTCCATACCAATTTTCTGAATGATATCATCTGTTTTTCCGACAAATACAGGAATTCTACTTACAAAATCGAAGCCCCAATACACTATAAAACATAAAAACATTGCTAGTAAAAAAGATACAATCTGATTATCGGTAATGGATGATGCAAATAAGCCTATCGCTGCAAAGCCGCTCCCTAGTAAAAACAATCCGATGTAAGATCCTATGATGGCTCCTGTATCTAAATTTCCAACGGGTGATCCCAATTGATAAACAGAATAATAGTAAATCAACGTTGGCAACAATGCCATTGCCAATAATGTCACACTTGCAAAGTATTTTCCCAATACAATTTGAAGTTGAGTTATGGGTTTTGTAAATAACAACTCTATGGTGCCACTTTGATTTTCTTCTGCCATCAATCGCATAGTGACCGCTGGTATTAGGAATAAAAATATCATAGGAGCAATATCAAATAATTGATCCAATGAAGCATAATTGTAATTCAATAAACTATAATCTGGAAAAAACCACATCATCAATCCCATCATTAATAAGAATAAACCTATCACGATATAACCGATTAAGGAACTAAAAAATGTGTTAATTTCCTTATAAAATATGCTCAACATGTGTATTTATTATTTTTTCTCAATGTTTGATAATATCATTTCTTCTTTCCCCAACTATCTCTCAACGATACGGTTCGATTGACAATCAGATTTTCCGAAGTTGAATTTTTATCAACGCAAAAATACCCTTTTCTCATGAATTGATAACGGTCTCCAGGCACCATATTTTGTAAGCTAGGTTCCAATTTAGCATTTTTTATGATGGTTAATGAATTTTCATTGAGATAATCTCGAAAATCGATATCCTTATCTTTCAGTGGATTTTCGACCGTAAACAATCTATCATATAATCTTACTTCTGCATCAATCGCATGAGGTATAGACACCCAATGTAATACGCCCTTGGCTTTTATCCCCGATTTATCTTGACCAGACTTACTTTCTGGATAGTATGTGCAATGTACTTCCATGATTTCTCCTGCATCATTTTTCACTACATCATCACAATGAAGAATATAAGCCCCTTTTAATCGCGTATTTCTCCCTTGCGACATTCTAAAAAATTTCTTAGGAGCATCTTCCATAAAATCTTCTCTCTCGATATAAATTTCACGACTAAATGGCACTATTCGTGTGGTTTTTTCTTCACTATTGGGATTATTCTCAATAATTAAGTCTTCTGTTTTCCCTTCGGGGTAATTGGTAACGACCACTTTCAAGGGATCTAAAACTGCCATTACTCGGTCGGCCGTTTGATTCAAATCTTCTCGAACACTAAATTCTAAAAGCCCAACATCGATAAGATTTTCACGTTTGGCTACTCCGATCCGTTCTGCAAAATTCCGTATTGACAACGCCGTGTATCCACGCCTACGCAATCCCGATATCGTAGGCATTCTAGGATCATCCCATCCTTCCACGATATTTTCTTGTACCAATTGGAGCAATTTCCGCTTACTCATCATGGTATAAGTCAGATTTAATCTTGCAAATTCAATTTGCCGTGAAGGAAAAATCTCTAATTCCTTAATAAACCAATTGTATAAAGGTCGATGATTTTCAAATTCTAAGGTACAAATAGAATGAGTGATTTCTTCTATAGAATCTGATTGACCATGTGCAAAATCATAAATAGGATAAATACACCAATCATCGCCTGTTCTATGATGATGTTGGTGTTTGATACGATACATCAGTGGATCACGCATCAACATATTGGGAGAAGCCATATCAATTTTTGCTCGTAAAATACGAGTTCCATCTTCAAATTCACCTGCTTTCATTCTAGCAAATAAGTCCAAATTTTCTTCAACAGAACGATCACGATATGGACTTGCCACCCCTGGTTTGGTAGGTGTCCCTTTCAATGCCGCTATTTCTTCTGCGGTAGAATCATCCACATAGGCTTTCCCTTTTTTAATTAGCTTTACAGCAAATTGATACAATTGCTCAAAATAATCAGAAGTATAAAGTTCTTTATCCCATTGAAATCCCAACCATTGGATGTCTTTTTTAATAGAATTGACATATTCCGTTTCTTCGGTAGTCGGATTGGTATCATCAAATCGAAGATTCGTCATTCCATTGTATTTTTTTCCTAATCCAAAATTCAATACAATAGATTTTGCATGACCAATATGAAGATAACCATTGGGCTCGGGGGGGAAACGGGTATGTACTCGTCCCGCATGTTTCCCGCCAGCAATATCTTCTTCGATAATTTGCTCTATAAAGTTTAATGATTCTTTTTTTTCTGACATTTTTTATTGCTTTAATTTTTTAGTCAACTATTTTTTTTTAGCCATGAATGATTTTCAGATAATGTTCTAGCTAGAATTTTTTCCCATCTAGTCCGCTCATCTTCTCATCTAGAAATTGCACAGGCAATTTCGACTCATCTTCTCATCTCCAACAAAATCACATTCTCTCCGGCATCTCAATCCCCAAAAGCCCCATTCCTAATTTCAAGACATTTGCCACCGCCATACTCAATTTCATTCTAAAAGCCTTTGCCGCTTCACTCTCAGCCCGAATAATGCTCAAATCATGGTAAAAGCGATGAAACATCTTCGCCAATTCATAATTATAACCTGCAATTTCAGAAGGATCATGATTTTTAGCAGCTGTTTCAATTGCTTCTGGGAAAGCATACAGTTTCTTAATTAATTCCTTTTCCAAAGGATGAATTTTCTTATAATTTTCTGATACTCCTAAATCTCCAGCTTTTCGCAAAATAGATAAAATTCGCACATAGGCATTTTGAATGTAAGGGCCCGTATTACCTTGCATATCCACAGATTCGGTAGGATTAAAGACCATACGTTTCTGCGGGTTCACTTTCAAAATAAAGTATTTCAAAGCGGATAAACCGATTTTTTCGATGATAGCCATTTGTTGTTCAGCATTATAAGATGAAATATCACCACGCTCGGCAGTTCCTTTTTTAGCTTCGCCAACCACTTCATTCATCAAATCATCTGCATCTACGACTGTTCCTTCACGTGATTTCATACGTCCCGTAGGTAAATCGACCATTCCATAAGACAAGTGAAATAACCCATCTGCATAAGGCGTTTTCAATTTTTTCAATGTCTCAAAAAGTACTTTAAAGTGATAGTTCTGCTCATCTCCAACGGTATAAATCATCTGTTTAGTACCGAAATCTTGGTATCGAAGATCTGCTGTGCCTAAATCTTGAGTTAGATACACGGAAGTTCCGTCAGAACGCAGAACAATTTTATGGTCCAATTTCCGATCTGTCAAATCAATCCAAACAGAGCCATCTTCTTTAGTGTAAAAGACCCCATCTTTTAGTCCTTTATCTACCATTTTTTTTCCTAGTAGATAGGTTTCAGATTCATAATAAGTTTTATCGAAATCTACGCCCAATCGGTTGTACGTTTGTTCAAAACCTGCATACACCCAACTATTCATTTCGTTCCACAATTTCAAAACATCTTCATCACCAGCTTCCCATTTCAATAATAAATCTTTGGCTTGTTTGCCCAATTTACTATACTTATTGAAATACTCATTTTTATAATCTTTAAAAAACTCATCGTGCGTTTGTACTACTTTTTTGCGATTAGCATACTCCGTTTCAGCTTCGGGAGTAGATTGCCAATCCAAATACTCCACTTTAAATGCTTGATCAAATGCTACGTAGTATTTTCCGACAAGGTGATCACCTTTCATGCCTGATTTCTCGGGATTAGATTGATCCCCATTCATCCATGCCACCATGCTTTTGCAAATTGCGATACCCCGATCATTGATAATTTGTGTCTTAATCACATCATAACCTGCTGCATCTAAAATTTGACTGACCGACCAACCCAACAGGATATTTCGGATATGACCTAGATGCAATGGCTTATTGGTATTGGGAGAAGAAAACTCCACCATTACTTTTTCATTCTTTCTAGGCAGACGACCATAGGACTTCTTTGTGAAAATATTCTCTAAATAATCTACCCAATATTGACTATCCACCAGCAAATTCAAAAATCCATTGACGACATTGTAAGCAGTAACTTCTGGCAAGAAAGTAACCAAATAATTACCCAAGGCATCTGCAATTTTGGCAGGGGGCAACTTTGCTATTTTAGTAAACGGGAACACCACCACGGTATAATCACCTTCAAACTCTTTTCGAGTGGAAGAAATAGGCACTTTATCCACTTGAAAATCAGCACCATACAAAGATTTTACACCTGCAACTACACCATTTTGTATTTTCTCTATAATTCCCATCAATCTGTTTATTTTTGAATCCGCAAATTTACATTTTTAATATGTAAGATTGAAATAATCAGGAATGAATGATTTTACAAAAACTTTTGTGTTGTCAACTTACAAAAATAATTATCCAATGAACACTAGAATACGTATATCCATTATTCGAAAATTACGGGGATTTCAATAGAACTTGATGGTTGAGATTCTTTCCCTTCTCCAGGTCCCCCATCATTTGAGAAAATAATTTTTCCCGATTTGGAAGATTTTGTTTTGAATTTAAGCGTTGCTTCAAAAAGTGCAGGACCTGATGTCATCCACTTACCATCGCTTGAGTGTAAAATCGCAGTTGCCAATTGGTTTCCATCTGAATCTACCAAATCAACTTTCCCGACTTCGCCTTCAAAAGCTTTCCATATTCCTAACGAATTAAACTTCACTTTGAACGGTGATGACAATTTTTGATTGGGCTTTACGTTTACACGGGGTAATTTTTTAAAAGGGTTTGGCATTTGGGGTTTAACTACTTTTTTGATGGTTGCATTATGCTTAGACTCCGCTTTTGCGGTAGTTGAATTTGTGGGATTGCTGCAAGAAAGGGTAAGCAATGCTATATTTAGTAAGATTGCTTTTTTAATAAATTTCATATGACTCGTTTTTGATGATGTTACTAATTCGCTTCTTTCTTATACTTTATTTTTGTCTTTTTGGTTTTCATATTTTGTTTTTTTTCTGAATTTAATTATCATCTTCAATTGTCTGAATCAGGATTTTCAGGACCAGCCTGACTGCTGGCAGGTTTTAGAATTTTCAGGATTTTGATTTTGCTTTAAATTTAAATTATTCCGTATCATAAAACTAATTTCCAAATAAATTAATCAAAAAAGGCTATTACACAGAGTT
>CAZOHX010000060.1:0-9374 GCA_964579315.1 uncultured Saprospiraceae bacterium | reverse complement strand
GTATCATTAGCAGGGAGAGCTGGTAAATCAACCATTTTATTTGTTGACTGAACAAAAAATATGTCAGAAACTGGATTTGGATAAATACTAAAATCATTCGTTTGAACAGATTTGGAAGAGACACTACTCAAGTTTTCATATAGATTAATGGAAAGAGCGGATGCCTGAAGAATATCTATATTTCCATCGTTGTTAACATCTGCAACATTAGGAGAAAAGAATCTTCCCCAACCAAAAGAGTCAATAATGCTCAAAGAACTGAATGTACCCTTTCCATCCAAATTTTCATACCAAATCATTTTTTTTTCTTGACATAATAAAATATCTAGGTCATCATCACAATCTAAGTCCGCAAATACTCCACCGAAAAGTAAACTATCATGAGAAATAAAGTGTTCATTACTATAAATTCCATTCTTATTCTCCACCCAGATTATTCCTTCTCTACCAATAATGGAGAAATCTAGGTCGCCATCATTGTCTATATCTGCGAATTTCATACTACCCTCCAAACTTGGATTCTCAAGTAAAATATGATCTGTTAAGTTTCCCTTACCGTCATTCTCTTGGTAATTAATAGAATGAATTAATCTGTTGACTATATCTTCATCTCCATCTTTATCAATATCCACTATTGTTGTAAAATAAGAATATCCAATAAACTTCTCATCACCGAAAGTACCTTGACCATCTAAATTTTCATAGAAATACGTACCACTAGAACTGGCTGTCTGACAAAAAACATCATTATCCCCATCTCCATCAAAATCAACAATAAAAATTTCATATGGGGCAGATTCATTTACCTGAATCACTTTTTGAACACCAAAAGTACCTTCACCATCGAGATTTTCATACCACGCAATTTTACCATCAATATCTGATGATGAAACAATATCCATATCTCCATCCCCATCCATGTCTCCTACCTTTGCAGATGTAACACATCTAACGTGAGAAGATACAGAAACTTCACTATTGTAAAATCCTTTGCCATCAATATTCTCCATCCAAAAAATATTTCCAAATGAAATTCCTAATAAATCTTGATCTCCATCACCATCTATATCCACACCTTGAATCCCCATTCTACCTAATTTAGTTAAATTAACTGCATGCTCGATAAATTGATGATTTTCAGGTTTATTTTGCAGCCAAATAATATTACTAAAGCCATATAAATCAATACTTTGGATAATTTGATCATTTAATTGATATCCAAAAACAATGTCTTTATAACCATCATGGTCAATATCTTTACAGAAAAACACCTTTGGGTCAATATAATTTTTTTGAAAAATTTGTTGAGATTCAGAATAACCTGTTCCAGATTTATTTCTGTACCAAAACAATCCATCAATATTTCCTGATGCAACTACCAAATCCTTAAATCCATCTTTATCTATATCTGCTATATCCATTTCAAAGAATTTCTCATTATTAGCATCAAATTG
This sequence comes from uncultured Saprospiraceae bacterium, assembly GCA_964579315.1. Lineage (GTDB taxonomy): Bacteria > Bacteroidota > Bacteroidia > Chitinophagales > Saprospiraceae > CAMZLN01. The sequence goes on along the minus strand of CAZOHX010000060.1, from coordinate 7,920 downwards.
ATCAATAAGTAAAGAATCTGTAAAAACACCTAGTCCATTATTGATTAGTAAAATTACTCGTCCAAGCTGGCTTGTATAAAGAAATATATCTAAATCGCCATCCAAATCCACATCATTTAATACTACATAATTATTATTTTGTGTTTCTGATGATTTATAATATGATTTTTGCTTAAAAATTCCATTCCCATTGTTTTCATACCAGTACAAATAATAGCCAACCCTAGATGTACTTATCACGTCTGAATCACCATCCCCATCTAAATCTCCGAGAACCATGTTTGATTTTCCTCCAAATGCCCCTACATAGGAACCATCACCCACAATTTTACCATCCAATAAAGAATACCATAACATTTTACCATTTGCAAATCCCAGTAACAAATCTTGTTTTCCATCTCCATCAAAATCTGCCAATAACAACTGGAGAATATTTGATTTGGCATCAATTAATAATTGCTTTTCAAAATGATCTCCTCTCTTTTGTAATAATTCCAAATTACCATCTATTAAAACAATAATATCTAAATATCCATTTTTATCTATATCAATAGCGTAGAGAGATTGTATTTTTTCATGAAAAGTAGTATCCCTATAAATAAGTTTAGGAGAACTATAACGATTTTTATACCCGTCATTTTCAAAAAGAACAACAGTATGCCATTGTTGAGATATTGCAATCATATCCTCATCACCATCATTATCTATATCAAAAGAAATAAGATCTCGCAGGTGCATTGTTTCGTCAAATTCTTTACGAACTTCTATTTTGGAAAAATTAATCTGCGAAAAAATAATCTGAGGAATTAATCCTAATATTACAATAAATAAAGATTTCATGATTCTTAGTTTTTATTTTATCAATAGAATATCAAATATATAAAAACGAAATATATCATGCTTTATAATCTACACAAATGACAACTATTTTACATAAAAAAAGAGACTTAGATCAAAATGCAACATTTCCATCACACAGAAACTGGAGACCCAAATCAAAAAATCAAAAGAGTGTGTGACAAAATGTGGGAATATCGGATAGTGCCGCAGCTACGCTGCTATTTTTCTGTTCATTGCCCGTTGGGCTATGGATAGTGTCGTGGCTTTGCCACTTTTTAACATGGTGTGACAATGGAATATTGTAAAACCAATATCTCCCACTATATGTCACACACTCAAATCAAAATACGTATCATAATAAAAAATCAAAAATCATCAAATCATCTTCTCCGGTCGAACCCAAGCATCAAATTCTTCTTCCGTCAAATAACCCAATTTAACAGCTTCTTCTTTCAGTGTTGAACCATTTTTATAAGCAGTCTTAGCGATAGTAGATGCCTTATCGTATCCAATATGTGTGTTTAATGCAGTGACCAACATTAAAGAATTATTCAAATTTTGTGTAATTCGTTCTTGATTAGGTTCGATTCCCATGGCACAATTGGTATTGAAACTCATACAAGCATCACCAATCAAACGAGCAGAATGCAAGAAATTGAAAATCATCATGGGTTTAAAAACATTCAATTCAAAATGACCTGTTGCACCACCAATCGAGATGGCTACATCATTTCCCATCACTTGAGCCATTGCCATAGTTAGGGCTTCTGCTTGAGTAGGATTTATTTTTCCTGGCATAATAGAAGAACCAGGTTCATTGGCAGGAATCAATAATTCCCCGATGCCACATCGTGGGCCAGAAGCCAACATACGAATATCATTTCCGATTTTCATCAAAGAAACCGCAACTGTTTTCAAAGCCCCATGCGATTCCACGATAGCATCATGAGCCGCCAAAGCTTCAAATTTATTTTTTGCTGATTTAAAAGGAAATCCTGATAATTTTGCAATTTCAGCAGCCACTTTTTTGGCATAACCTTTAGGTGTATTCAGTCCTGTACCAACGGCTGTTCCCCCAAGTGCCAATTCTCCAAGATGCTTCAAACTATTCTTAATAGTTGCCATACCATGATCCAACTGTGCGACATATCCAGACAACTCCTGTCCTACCGTAATCGGAGTAGCATCCATAAAGTGAGTTCTACCAATTTTTACAATATTTTTAAATGCTTTTGCTTTCTGATCCAAGGTATCTCTAAGTACCTGAATGCCTGGCAAGGTCGTTTCCATTATAATTTTGTATGCAGCAATATGCATAGCCGTAGGAAAAGTATCATTGGAAGACTGAGATTTATTAACATCATCATTAGGATGCAGGTCTTTTTGCTCATCAGTCAATTTTCCACCATTGATTACGTGACCACGATTGGCGACTACTTCATTGACATTCATATTGGATTGTGTCCCAGAACCCGTTTGCCAAACCACCAAAGGAAATTGGTCATCCAATTGACCCTTTAAAATTTCATTACAAACTTTTCCAATCAATTTGGCTTTCTTTTTAGACAGAACTCCTAGTTCAGCATTGGTATTTGCAGCAGCCGTTTTCAAAATCGCAAAAGCCCGAATAATTTCAATAGGCATTTTATCATTAATTTCATTGATTTTGAAATTCTGCATTGAACGCTGTGTCTGTGCAGCCCAATACTTATCCGCAGGTACATCAATATACCCAATACTATCTTTTTCTTTTCTGAATTTCATATTATAAATTTGTAGATTTAGGAACTGTATTTTTTAAAATAAAACAAATATTCCATAAAAAAAAACTAAAATCCAAAAAGAATATAAGTATTTCAAAAACTTGTCTATATTTGGATTTGTTCTAAACAAAGGAACGATTTATTAACTAAAAATTTAAAAAATGGCATTTACATTACCAGAATTACCATATGCATACGATGCTTTGGCACCACATATTGATGCTCGAACAATGGAAATTCATCACACAAAACACCACAACGGTTATACCACTAAATTAAATAACGCAATAGCAGGAACTGATTTAGAAGGAAAATCCATTGAAGATATTCTTGCAAATATTTCAAATGCTTCAACTGCGGTTAGAAACAACGGTGGTGGATTCTACAATCACAGTTTATTTTGGACTGTAATGTCACCTGACGGAGGTGGCGAACCAGGAGCTAGAACTAACATCCATAAGGCAATCATGAGAGATTTCGGTTCTTTTGAAAATTTCAAAAATGAATTTGCAGCTGCTGCAAAAACTAGATTTGGATCTGGATGGGCATGGTTGTGCGTAGATAAGGATGACAAATTGTTTATATGTTCTACACCAAATCAAGATAATCCTTTGATGGATATCAATGAGCATAACGGTACACCAATTTTAGGATTAGATGTATGGGAACATGCATATTACCTAAATTACCAAAACAGAAGACCTGATTATGTGGAAGCATTTTTCAATGTAATTAATTGGAAAGAAGTAACACAGCGATACAATGATGCAAACGAAGGAGCTTCTGACTTTTAAGGAGTTGTGACAAAAAATAAGAAAAACGGTACGTTTTTTGAATTAAAACGTACCCTTTTTTTAATTTTTTCATTGTTAAGTGTTAAAAATCTCATAAAATGAGCATAAAAGTTGTATTTTACTACAAAATCACTTAATTTTAAATTGTAAAGTTATTTTATAACAAATTATTATTCCAAATGATTATACTAACCATATTGGTAGTTATTGTAGCCTTTTTCGGCTACGACAAACTTACCGCAGTAATTGAAGATTAAAATTAACTACTTGTTGAGAAAGCAGAAATCCAAATGGATTTTCTGCTTTTTTTTATTTTACAGCAGCATACATCTTTTCAACCGCTTCTTTTGTAAAAAACCCAATCAAACCCGTTTGAAAAATAAATTCTTTATCACCTTGAATTTTTACGTGTCTAAAACCGTAATTAAATTTGGTAGAATCTACTTGATTTTCATAAATAAAGCCATCTTTATCATCCTGAATTACCTTTGAAAAGAAAGGATTTTCTTTTAAAGCTTTTAATTGGGCATTTTTTACATCATCTACATTGGTAGTTGTTGCTTCCGAAGAAAAAATCTCTACATAAAAATCCTTCCCTTTTTGAACCGTTACATCTTTCTGAACACCAAAGTCCATGGTCTTTACATCTGCTCCTTCTGGTGCATAAATAGATATAGGCATACCATATTGCATCAAGTCCAACTCCTTTAACCCTGCATGCGGATCACTACTACAACTCGAAATTACTATAAAAAGTAAAAATATCAATGTTATTTTTTTCATAAATACTATTTTTTGCATAAATGTAATTATTTATTTCAGTAAAGTAAACTAAAATTTGGAAATATACATTTCTCTTGGTTCTTAATGCTTCAAATCGTATTATTGTGATTCAAAAAAAAAAATAAAAAACGGGTGATACTTATTAAAAATATTAAACAACTAATCCAAGTAGAAGAAAATACATCTAAAAACTGGGTAGCAGGTAAGGAAATGGATATTTTACCATCCATTGAGAATGCTTGGCTTTTAATTGACGGAGAGCTTATTTCAGATTTTGGTAAAATGGCAACTTGCCCAAAAGGAGATTTTGAAACTATTGATGCACATGGTAAACTCGTGTTCCCTTCTTGGTGTGATTCGCATACCCATATTATTTTTGCAGGTACAAGAGAAGGAGAATTTTCAGATCGTCTGCATGGATTATCCTATCAAGAAATTGCAAAAAAAGGAGGTGGCATACTCAACTCTGCCAAAAAATTAGGACAAACTAGCGAAGAAGAATTGTATCATCAAGCAATGGCACGTATAGATGAAATTATTCAATTAGGAACAGGGCTTTTGGAAATTAAAAGTGGCTATGGGCTTACCCTTGAAAGTGAACTTAAAATACTAAGAGTAGCAAAAAAAATCAAACAAAATACAGCTATTGAAATCAAAACTTCTTTTCTTGGAGCACATGCTATCCCTTTAGCTTATAAAAATAATCGAGAAGGATATATTCAATTGATTATCAATGAAATGATACCTGCTGTAGCACAAGAGCATTTAGCTGATTATATCGATGTTTTTTGTGAAAAAGTAGCTTTTACACCCGAAGAAACAGAACGGATTATCATTGCGGGGAAAAAATATGGTTTAATGCCGAAAATTCATACCAACCAATTTAATTCAATGGGTGGTATTGAAGTAAGTGTAACCCATAATGCACTTTCGGTAGATCACCTAGAAGTACTTAATGATGAAGAAATTGCAGTATTGAAAAATGCCAAAACAATTTCCACACTTTTACCTAGTGCACCATTCTTTCTAAATGATCCCTATCCCCCTGCTCGTAAAATGATATCCAACGGACTTGCAGTAGCCCTCGCTAGTGATTTTAATCCCGGATCAAGTCCAAGTGGCAACATGCAACTTGTCATTTCTTTAGCCTGTATAAAAATGAAAATGACACCAAAAGAAGCCATAAATGCTGCGACTCTAAATGGAGCCTATGCCCTTGGATTATCTCATAAATTTGGAAGTATCAAAAGAGGAAAAGTAGCCAATATTTTTATTACAAAACCCATTTCTACCATTGATTTCATTCCTTATTCCTTTGGATCAAATAATGTAGAAATTGTTTTATTAAAAGGACAAATAAAAAAACACTAATTTAAATGGTAGTCTAATAGATAATTTTTATCTTTGTTCTCCCCTTTGGAACACTTTGAATAAAGGGTTGTTTTTTTAAACATCCATACAATGGATATGGAGTCTATCTCATACAGTAGAAGTGTTTTAAATTTCAATTCAAATGAAATTGAGCATTAATAAGATTTTATATGATTGCTGATTCCTTATTTAGAAACAATAACTTATAATAAACCAATTAATTATTTCGTTTTGAATATTTATATGACAACGATATAATCCTTACAAAATCCTATGAATAAATTTAAAAACGTATGACCGATATGAACTTAAAATTAACCCTAACTTTACCGTTTTTCATGCTTTTATCGTATGTAGGATGGTCTCAAGTACCCGAAAATATAATTGCTCGTAATGTAGGTCAGCCCAATACAGGTATGCGGGCTGGATGTGCAGATCAGTTTGCGGGAACGATTACCTTTGACGTTGCCAACCAATTTCATGGCATGAGTAATGATGTGGCAGGAACACAGAAATTTTTCTGCTTCAATGATTTCTTTGATATCATCCACAATGGAGATGCTAATCTAACTGGAGATCCAGATACAGATACTCCTGGTGGTATAGGATATGCTTGGTACACCGCAAAACCTACGATTTCAGGTCCTGACTTAGCGACAATTTTGACAGATCCTAGTTTATTACTCAATCCTGCACCTTCGGGAGATATGTGGATATATGCAGATAAAATCAATGGAGATGCTCGTTTTGCAAATAAAAAAAATATACGAAATACTGCAGGTACGGCAAATATAACGATTCCAGAATGGTTAAATGGTGGCGAACCAGTAGAAGTTTGGTTTGCTCCCATTACATATGATCAACTTGCGGATGGACTAGCACTATATGAGGGTTCACCATCTGGACCTTGTGTAAATGTCAATATTAATGAAGCTTTTTCTATTATTTTTTTAACAAAAATAAATACTTCAAATGCAACGAATGATGCCACAAGTGGCTCATTTACAGTAGAAGGTGGATTGCCACAATGGGATAGTGGAGAAAATTACAATATTTCGATTGAATATGTTGGAGATTCTAGTATAAAAGGAACTGTCACATCTGGTGCAGCAAAGCATGGAGATGTGGTAACTTATACTTTGCCACAAGTTGGTTCATACAATATCATCATTTCTGATGGAAAAAGTTGTACGAAAATTCTTGAAGTACGTGCGTCTGACGGAAATCCGTTATTTGTATTTGGAGTTGGAAATGAAACAGGTGATGAAGGAGATCAAATATGCATTCCTATTACTACCCAAATGGGATTTTCAGATGTAGTAGGTTTTCAATTCGGAATACAATTTGATCCTACAGTATTGCAATACGCATCCTATAATACAGTATCCCTGCCAGCCACAGCCACTTTTCTTATTAATCCAGAAGCATCAGATCCATCTTTATTAAGTGTTATCTTTCTAAAGGAATTAGGTGGCGATACTTCTGGCACTACCCTTGCCGATAATGAAGTCTTAGCTGAAATTTGTTTTAATCTCATTGGAAATCCTGGAGATTGTTCAGATATAAATTTTGTACCCTTACCTTCAGGTTCTCCCAATGAAGTAACAAGATCATTTAGTGTAGGAAACTTTCAAGCATATAATGGAGATTTTATCGACTATGTTGCAGGTACAGGTTGTATAAATTTTAAAGGGTTGCACGGTATCATTTCAGATGCTCATGGGGATTGTGGGTCTGCGAGTAAGGCAGAGTTTACTGTAGATATCAAAGAAGGAACTCCTCCATATTACTTTTCTTGGCAAGATTGTACAAGTACTGTTATAAACGGGCCATCTATAGGAGAATCACACACAGTAAAGGCACCCCCTGGAACATATTGCTTCACTATTACAGATAGTGCCAATCCATCGGCTAGTTTTATAGATACAGTTACGTTAAAAAATGGTCCAGCTGTAGGAGCATCTTTATTATTTGATCCTCCCTCATGTAAAGGAGCAACAGACGGCCAGGTATGTGTTAATGTATCTGAAAATGGTACGGTCGTTGATAATCCAGAACAAACTTATCTCTTTGAATGGTCCAATAGTGGTAATCAACGTTGTATTGATAATGTACTTGCAGGACCTTATGCAGTCAAGGTAATTCACAGTGATTCTGGTTGTTTTGATATTGCATCTGGCAGTTTAACAGAACCTCCAGGGATGACTGTTGATAATAGAACCGTAGTAAACCCAACTTGTAATGGAGAAAGTGATGGAAGTATAAGTATTTCATTATCAGGAGGTAAAATGCCCTACAATTTCAGTTGGTCCAACGACAATACAGGCTTAATTGGAGCAGTAAATGGAAGTTTACCTTCTGGGACTTAT